>JAOAFQ010000072.1 GCA_026416195.1 Candidatus Aminicenantota bacterium
TAAATCCCCATATTTTTTAGTGAGATGTTCAACTTCAATCATGGCCAAGCCTCCTTGAAGCTAACAAATTTTGCCGGGCAATTTACATTTTTTCCGGCAATGGAATACCCATCAAGCCCAAAAGCTTTTTTAAAATGGCCAAAACATAAGCTACTGTCAAGATCCGAATTTTCTTTAATTCCAAATTCTTTTCATTAAGAATAGAATAAAGATGATAATAGCCATTTATTTTCTGACAGAGATTAAAGGCAAATTTAGCTAAATGGGCAAATTCAAGGGTATAAATTGATTCTAGGATGATTTCTTCATATTGGGAAGCATAAATAATAAGTTCCCAAAAATCATCCTTTTCTTTTTCCGATAAAATAGCGAGAGGCAGATGATCACTTTTTATCCATTGAGCTAGTTTAGCTTCTCCAAGCCCCTCTCTTTCCTCAAGTTTGCGAAAAATAGAATTAAGCCTTACCCCGGTATATTGAAGGTAAGGGCCCGTTTCTCCTTCAAAATTAAGGGCCTCGTCAAAATCGAAAATTAAGAGGGAATTTCGAGCGAATCTCAACATGAAATAGCGGATAGCTCCACAGGCAATCTGTCGAGCGATGGTTAGTTTTTCCTCAAGTGGCAGGTCGGGATTTCTTTTTTCAACCTCAGCTAAGGCTTTGCTTTCAAGTTGATCAAGGAGATCGTCCGCTTTAACGCCTAATCCTTTTCTTCCAGAGACTTCATAAAAACTTTTATCTTTTTCTTCATTACTGACTTCGTAGCCGAGTTCTCTTAAACTTTTAGGGGAAAGGGCTACCATTTCATAGGAGAAGTGAATTGATTTATTAGCCTGTTCGTGATAGCCAAGAATTTTCAATCCTTGAGTTACAATTTTCTGCAGGTAACTCTGTCTGACATCAATAACGTTATAAACCTTTGAACCCTGGCCAAAAGTTACTGACCATCCCTTGGGCTGAGAGGTAGTTATCCAAATGATATGGTCATTCTCCTGCTCGAAGGGTTCATAATAAAAATCGCGTTCAAGCAAGCCAAATTTCCAAAGTTGGTAAGCTATATCTTTCCCAACATAAGTTACGGTTCCATCGGAGCGAACGATAATTTTTTCCTTTTCCTGGTCTTCCTCTAGCCTCATCACCCAGCAACCTTGGTTTGGCCCCTCAGTTACATAAATCAGACCGCCCCTTTCTTTAAGCAGGTGAAAGGCCTTTTCCCAAAACTTGAGAGTCAAAATACTGCTTTCACAGGGAAGGACATCATAGGTAATACCAAGTCTTTTCATCGTCGCCAAATGGGCTCTAAGGATGCGCCGAGAGATATAATGGGCATAATCGGCTTCAGGCGGTTCGTTGTGCTCAATTTTTTTTAAGATTTCAGCTTTTCTCGGCTGAGCCTCAGGATGAGCGTTTAAATATGAAGAAACTCGAGTGTATAGATCCCAGCAATAATAATCGAATTTTCCAGGAATTTTTTCCAAATCTTCGAGGCTTTTCTTTTCAAGTTCCATAAAACCAAACACAACGTCAACAACTTGGACTCCGGTATCATCAATGTAATTCTGAACCTCAACTTTCTCTCCTTTATAACGCAAACAACGAACCAGAGTATCACCAAGACAAGCATTTCTTAAATGGCCGATATGGGCGGCCTTATTTGGGTTTATATTAGTATGCTCAACGATTATTTTTTTTTCCTCTGGGGTGAGTTGAGAGTGATCGAGGGTTCTTAGTTGCCCAAGAAAAAAGCGTTCTCGATTGAGAAAAAGATTAATATAGCCTGGTCCGGCAATCTCAACTTTATTAATTTCTTCAAAATCAGTTAACTTTTTCGCAATTTCCTCAGCCAGCTGTCGAGGATTTTTTTTTATGGTCCGCCCTAATTTGAAAGGGAAAGTAAAACAGAGATCACCCATCGAAATATGGGGTGGGGAGGAAAGCTGAAGATCATTCCAGCTGACGGGGTAACTCTCTTTTATTTTTTCCCAGAGGAAAGCCTTAATTTTTTCCTTTGCCTGAATCATCGGCTTATTATTATAACAAAATTGGCTGGTCTCTCAAGAAAATAAGCCAGGCCAATGGCTAAGATAGAGCTTGAGCGAAACCCTCTTATAATGTTTTTTCTTGCCTAAACACATTCTGTATGGTAGATATGAATCTTCATTGATCAGGATAAAAAAATGAAGAGAACGAGATTTTACGAAGCCCATCGGCGATTGCAAGCTAAGTTCATTGAATTTTTTGGCTGGGAAATGCCGATTGAATACTCTGGCATCGTAAGCGAGCATTTGGCGGTTAGGCAAAGAGCTGGACTTTTTGATGTAAGCCATATGGGTGAAATTATTATTAGTGGGCCAGATGCCCTGACCTTTATCCAATATTTAACCCCCAATGATGTGGCTCGTCTTTCGCCTGGGCAAGCCCAATATAGTGCCTGTCTCTT
>JAOAFQ010000194.1 GCA_026416195.1 Candidatus Aminicenantota bacterium
CGATCATGACTATCCCTTCTTCTGTGCCCGCCACAATTAAGTTGAGAAGACTTTGGTCTAGCTGAGGACTTGTGGGGTTAATTACTAACTGGCCATCAATCAGACCTACTTTGACGGCGCCGATAGGCGTAGTAAAGGGAATGTCTGAAAAATAGAGGGCAGCTGAAGCCCCAATGATGCCTAAGGTATCCGGTTCATTTTCAAGATCAGCTGAAAGAAGCAAAGCTACTATCTGGGTATCATAAAAATATCCTGAGGGAAAAAGAGGTCTAATCGGACGATCAATAAGACGGCTGACCAAAATTTCTCTCTCGGACGGCTTTCCTTCTCGCTTAAAAAAACCACCGGGAATTTTACCTGCGGCATATGTATTTTCTCGATAATCGACGATAAGGGGGAGAAAATTACGCGGTTCTTTCATTTCCTTCTTCGAGGTGGCCGCGCAAAACATTATGGTGTCACCATAACGAACCAAAGCTGAACCATCCGCTTGGCGGCCTATTTTGCCAATCTCAATGGTCATAGTTCGACCGCCAATTTCAAAACTAATAGTCTGGGACATAGGACCCCCGATTGAACTAAAATTATTTTCTTAAATTTAATCTTTGGAGGAGATTCTGGTATCGCTGCGGGTCTTCTCTTTTCAGGTAGGCAAGAAGCCTTTTCCTTTGGCCGACTAATCGCATCAAACCCACCCGACTCGAGAAATCATGACGGTGAACAGCTAAATGTTGGCTCAACAGGTTTATTCTTTCAGTTAAAAGAGCTATCTGGACTTCTGGCGAACCTGAATCTTTAGGATTTTGGCGGTAGGCTTCAATAATTTTAGCTTTACTTGCTTTATCCAACACTTCAAAGCTCCTTTTTTATTATCCTAACAGAAAGAAAAATAAATGTAAAATTTTGCTTTTAAATATACGATTTTTAAGCCTTGCCCTTATCTTTTTTCATAGCAAGGAGAACTTCTCGACGACGAAGAAGGTGGCGAGCATAAAGTGAATTTAGGCCTCCTTGGGTTTGCTGGACCACTTGGAGTTTTTTTTCAATTTCTTCGAGGGTCATTTGGTTGATTTTTTTATTTTTTGTCTTTTTCTCCGTTTCAGCTGGAGCAACCTTGGCAGTTGCCATCCCTATCTCCTTAAATCAAGATGAGAAGACCAATATAAATAGCAAAAAGAAAAGAGGCAGGCAATACCTTAAAAAGAAGCTAAAAGAGGTTGCCACCAGCTTAACTTTAAGGTATAGTCCCTTATCGTGATTTATCTTTATACTTTAATTTACGCCTTCCTTTTACTTGGTTATTTTCCCCTTTTTTTATGGAAATTTAACTGCAAACGAAAAGAGAGACTAGATTTATCTTCAAGGCTGGCTCTTAAATTACCTTTACCTTCCCCTAGGGGCCAACCATGTCTCTGGATTCACGCTGTTTCGGTTGGCGAAGTCCTCTCTCTACAAAGTTTAGTGGAAAAATGGAAAGGACTTCATCCGGAATGGCGTCTTTTAGTCACCAGCTTGACGCCTGCTGGTCTTAAAGTAGCCAAAGAGAAACTGCTCAAAGCCGAAGTTAGACCAATTCCAATTGATCTTCCTTGTTGTTTGCAGCGATTCTTCAAACGGGTTAAGCCCAGTCTTTTGGCTCTCACTGAATCGGAGTTCTGGCCAAATCTTATTTGGGTTGCCCATAAGAATTCAGTTCCTGTGATTTTGATTAACGGCCGAATGAGTGAAAGATCTTTCCAGCGGATAAAAAAGTTCCGATTATTCTTTTTGCCTTTTCTTAAACTAATTGACCTTTTTTTAGTCCAGTCCCTAATTGAGAAGCAAAGACTGATAGAAATAGGCGTAGCTGAAGAGAAAATAAGAATTACTGGCAACCTTAAGACCGAAATTAAACTTCCTTTATTCACTGATGAGGAAAGAGCCAAATTCAGAAAAAAAATGGGGCTTTCCTCTAAAGAAAAGATAATCACGGCAGGTAGTACTCATCCAGGGGAAGAGGAGATTCTTCTTCGCGCCTTCATCGAATTAAAAAAGTATAAATCTGAGTACAGATTGATCATCGCCCCCAGGCATCCAGCCCGATGGGCCGAAATTGCCAATTTATGCTCTCAATTATCTGTTCATTGGCAAAGGTGGTCGCTAATAAAAAATAAGAACCAGGAGGAAAATTTGGACAAGTCAAGCTGGGAAGTGCTCATCGTTGATACTCTTGGGGAATTACCCTTTTTTTATTTTTTAGCCGACTTAACTTTTATTGGAGGAAGCCTGGTTCAGCGAGGAGGGCATAATCTCCTTGAACCAGCTTTTTATGGGAAGCCAATTATTTTTGGCCCTCATATGGAAAATTTCTTATTTTTAGCTGATTATTTTTTAGAAAGACAAGCTGCCCTTAAAGTTGCCAATCAACAAGAGCTTGTTGAGATTTGGAGCCATAGAGAAGAGGAGTTGTTTATGAGAATAGGTGAAAGAGCCAAGAAGGCACTAACCGAACTTGAGGGAGCGACTGATAAAACCATTGCTTGTATTGAAGAAATAATAAAAAGAATTAGCCAAAAGAAAAAAGAGGAGGAGATAATTTAGCCAGATGCTAAATAAAATTCAAAATGGTAAAAAAAATTAGGTTAAAAGTCCTAAAGCAATTTATTTGTTTTTCTGTTGGTTTAACTTGCTGGCTAATATCTTTTTTTTCTCTTTATGGAGCTAATTTAGATTTTTCTCCCTCTAAGGAAGAACGCACTGAGACGGCCTCAACGGCTGTTTCGAGATTGGGGAAAGCTTATTTAATTCAAATAAAGGAAGATTTTGTTCAACTTCTCTTAGCTCCGCGAAAATGGCAAGGGCCAGATATAATGAATCTGGCAGCTGTTTTTGGGACAGGAACTGTTATTTTCACTCTTGATCAAGATATTTTTAATTGGATTGCTGAAAGACGAACCAATTTTAGCCAGAGTCTTTCAAAGATAGTGACTAAAGCTGGTGATGGAGCTTGGCTTTTAGGTTTCTGTGGAGTTCTCTATGGTTTAGGTGAGATTGGAAAAAATCCTAATTGGCGCCGGGTAGCTTTGCTGAGCGTTGAAAGCTTAGCTATTTCTTCCATGTCAGTTGCCGCTCTAAAATGCCTCATTGGTCGAGCCCGACCTCAGGCTTGGGAAGGAAGTCAAAGTTTTCATCCCTTTTCCTTTTCTCATCGTCATACTTCTTTTCCTTCAGGTCATGCCAGTGCTGCCTTTTCAGTGGCCGCCTCAATTGCAGGCGAGAGTGAAAATCGAGTGATTGATCTCACGGCCTACTCTCTGGCTACTTTAGTTGCCTTGGCTAGGGTTCATGATGAAGCTCACTGGGCCTCTGATGTTTTAGTTGGGTCAGCTTTGGGCTATTTTATTGGCCGGGCTGTGGTCAATCTCCACCGGCCAGAAAAAAAGCGATTTTCTTTAAGGATTTATCCAACAAGTCAGGGCTGGGCCATTAGTCTATCTTATTTGTCTGATTAAAATTATATGACCAAAGCAATAAAAAGAAGGCTGCGTAAGGCAACCTCGAAGATGTTACCGGCCAATAAAGTCTTTCTTTTTGGTCTAATTTTTTTAATGATTTTTCAATCAATCGTTGGACCTTCAAAATCTTCAATCTTGGTTCAGCCGGTCGGGCTAGCTCAAAACAAGGATGAATTAAAGCAAATTCAAATTAATCTATCCCCCGATTTGATTCTTCATCTTAAAGCTAGGCATTTTCGACCAGGTGAGATTATTTTAGCGCAGCTAAAAAGCGAGGAATGCTTTAGCCGCTCCTGGATAAATTTTGAAGGACAAAAATTTCCCTTTCAGAGAGAAAAATTAGCCGATGGTTTTCTTTTTTATGGTTTGATTGGTCTTGATGGTTAGCTTCCATCTGGTGTGTTTAATGCTCAGGTTATAATAGAGAGAGAAAATTTAATTTGGGAAGTATATAAATTTTCTTTAAATCTCGAAGACCGAGTTTTTAGATTAAGGAAACTTACGGTTGATCCGCGATATGTAGCTCCCCCAGCTGAGCTAAGAGAAAGGATAGACCGAGAAGCTGAATTATTAAGGGTTATTTTTTCTATAATCACTCCTGATTGGTTAGCTGATGGGGCTTTTATCTGGCCAAATTCTGGGCCCTTGACCGCTTTTTTTGGGGATCAACGTCTTTACAATAACCGGAAGCTATCTTTTCATAGTGGCCTTGATATAGTTGCCAGGCAAAATGAACCAGTGGTTGCTTCTAATTCTGGGCGAGTAGTTGCCGCATCTAATTTTTATTTTTCAGGGAAGTTAGTCATTATCGATCACGGGCTCGGATTGTTTACGACCTACCATCATCTTGAAAAGATTCTTGTAAAACGAGGCCAGATGGTCAGGAAAGGAGAAATGATTGGACTTGTTGGCCAAACGGGTCTTTCAACGGGACCTCATCTTCATTGGAGTGTAAGGCTGGGTCCCAATCGAATTGATCCGCTGAGCCTTTTAGCCCTTTCTTTTCCTTCCAAAAAATAACTTTTTGGTTGAGGCTAATAAGGAGATTCAATCTGGCTGAGGCCGGATCTTAAGTAAATTACAGCTGATTGAGCCACAATAAAAATAATAAAAGCTAGAAGGAGAAGACCAAAGAGAAAAACAGCCACCGCTCGAAAATTAGAGACTCGACGAGCGAATCCTTGAGGTGAAAAAGTTTCGAAAGTCAGGATACCCAGTTCAATGATTAAAATGAAAAGACCAAAGAAGAGGCGATAAAGGTTCTTTTGAGCCTGGTCGTAATCAGATGGATCAATTTTTATAAACGGGGAAACAAGCCATAAAGCCAGAATGAAAAAAGCCATCATTGTCCAGAATCCCGGAGTCAGGCGAATACTTCTTTCTTCTTTCATACTTTTATTTTATTCAAATAAAAGAAAAAAATATATTTTGGCCGATGATCATTATTTCGCTATAATAGGCCCTCAATAACTCAAAATTAAAAAGACCAAGATAAAGAAATGAAATTAATTTCAATCAAAGAAACTTTTCCTAGCTTTGCTTCGGCCATTCAAGCTCTTTATCAAAAAGGGCAGGGTGATGAGACCCTTGATCCCATTGTTAAATATTCGCCTTCAGGCCATCCTTTAGGCCGTTTTGAGGAGGATGATATCGTTATTTTTTATAATCTAAGGGGAGAAAGAGAGGTTGAACTTACTCAAAGTTTAACTGAGGATAATTTCAATTATTTCCTTAGACCAAAATTTCCTCGACTGTCCTTAGTGACTCTAGTCGATTATGCGCCCGGCCTTAAGGTTAAAGTGGCTTTTCCGAGCGAAATGAATCTAAAAAATACTTTGGTCGAAGTTGTTAGCCAGCACGGTCTAAAGGTATTAAAAATAGCTGAATCAGAAAAGGCTTCACATATTGGTTTCTTTTTTAATGGGAAAAGAGCTAGGCCTTTTCCAAAAGAAGAAACGATTATTATTCCTTCTAATAATTTGCAGTCTCCAGAGAATAATCCAGCTATGAAAGCTGAAGAAATTTCCCAGATTGTCCGACAAAAAATCAAAGAAAAAAGGCATGATTTGATTATTGTCAATTTAGCTAATGTTGATGTGGTTGGTCATTATGAAAATAAAGAAGCTGTCCTTAAAGCGGTTGAAATAGTGGATAAATGCTTAGGCCAAATCTACCTCGACTGTCAACAAGAAAAATTGCCCTTAATTGTTACTGCTGACCATGGAACCGTTGAAGAGTGGCTTTATCCAGATGGAGCAATTAATACTGGCCATACTAAAAATCAAGTTCCCTTTATTTTATGTGATTTTCGCCTAAAAAGACCTCAGGAGCTCAAATTGAAAGGACGGGGAGAGTTGGCTGATGTGGCTCCAACCGTGCTTGACCTCCTCGGCTTAGCTAAGCCTAGGGAAATGACAGGTCAGAGTCTGCTGGCTGATTTTCCTAAGGCGGAAATATCTAAATTCCGTTCAATTAAAACAAAGAGTTCTGAATTATCCTTTCCCCTCGTGTTTTTAATTCTTGATGGTTGGGGTTATCGAGAAAATTCCTATGGTAATCTCATTGCTGAGGCCTCAACCCCTAATTTTGATTATCTTTGGCGACGATTTCCCCACTGCTTGCTTGAAGCTTCTGGCGAGGCGGTGGGATTGCCGAATGGGACAGTAGGCAATTCTGAGGCCGGTCACTTACATTTGGGCGCTGGGCGTCGGCTCCTTCTTGATCGAGTAAAGATAGATCAAAGTCTGGCGGACGGTCGCTTTTTTAAGAATCCTATTCTCCAGGAAGCTATGACAAGGGCTAATTTATTTGGTCACTCTCTTCACCTAATGGGCATTGTTTCCCATTACAGTTCGCATGGAACAGTGCGTCATCTTTTGGCCCTGCTCGAGATGGCTCATCAATATGGTCTTAAAAAAGTATTTCTTCACGCTTTTCTTGGTCGACGAGGTGAAAGGCCAGAAAGTGGCGTTTATTATGTGACTCAATTAGAAGAAAAAACCAGGGAATTAAATTGCGGTCAACTGGTTACGGTGATGGGCCGATACTGGGCCTTAGACAGGGAGGGAAATTGGGACAGAATTGAAAAGGCCTATCGAGCTTTGGTGTGTGGCGAAGGTTATATCGTTTGTCCTGAAAGGCTTGAAAGCAGCCAAGAAAAAATTGATTAGTTGCCACTAGATTCCATTTTGTGATATCAATCTTCTGGCGAATAGGTTAAATAAATTAAAACTTTTAGAAAGTTTATTTAATCAATGAGTCTAACAGTTCAAAATCTTCATTTTAGCTATGGACCAATTAAGGCGTTGGATGATGTTAGCCTCTCCTTGGAAGGTGGTGCCGCCGGATTACTTGGTCCTAATGGAGCCGGCAAAACTACCCTGATTAAAATTCTCCTTGGTTTTCTTCGGCCACAGAAAGGTGAGGGCCGGGTTCTCGGTTATGATATTCGGAGTGAACAAAAAAAGCTCCGTCGATTAATTGGGTATATGCCCGAAGATGACTGTTTCCTTCCTGGCATGGATGCCGTTACCTTTACCGCCTTCTTTGGCGAACTTGCAGGAATGCCTAAACAAGAAGCTATGAAAAGGGCCCATGAAGTTCTTTTTTATGTAGGTTTAGGGGAGGCTCGCTATCGGCTTCTTGACACCTATTCCGCTGGGATGCGACAGAGGCTTAAATTAGCTCAAGCCCTAGTTCATGACCCTAAACTTCTTTTTCTTGATGAACCCACGAGCAACCTTGACCCCCAAGGAAGAGTTGAAGTTTTAGAGCTAATCAAAGATTTAGCTAATGGTAAAGGGATCCAAATTTTACTTTCGTCTCATATTTTATCTGATATAGAAATGGTCTGTGAAGATGTCGTTATCCTCAATCGGGGTAAAGTGGTCGCTCAGGGCAAAATTAAAGATTTAAAGAGGATGAATTTCCGTCTTTATGAGCTAAAAATTAAAGGCGAAAGAGAAAAATGGCTTGATAAACTTTCGCAACTTGGCTGCCTCGCTGAAGTTACTGAAGATGGTCTGGTCAAACTTTATTTACCTGGAGAAGTTGAGCCTAAAGAAATATTTAAAGTGGCTTATCAAACAGGGATCCAAATTAGACATTTTCGTCAGAGTCAATCGAGTCTGGAAGATTTTTTTGCTCAAGTAGTTGGAGTTGATTGATGATTCGTGAACATGGTTATACTCATTGGGATGGCCAACTAAGGGAACGACGTTTCCCCTGGTGGCCAATAACCAGACTTAATTTAAAGCTAGCTTTTCGAAAAAAACATTTTCGTCCAGTATATGCCCTTTCTTTTTTACCTGCCTTTTTCTTTATTGTTGCTATTTACATCTCGGAGAGAATTGAAGATTTTCGTTTTATGATGAGGGGAGGCCGCCTTATCCTTTTTGAGGTCAACCCAAGCTTTTTTAAAAATTACCTGGCCGGTGATTTTCTCTTTTTCATGCTCGTTTTAATTATGGTTTTTGCTGGCGCCGGTCTTGTCGCCGATGATTTTCGTTTTAATGCTTTACCTCTCTATTTTAGTCGACCTTTGAGGAAAAAAGACTATTTACTTGGTAAAGCGGCTGTGATTGCCTTTTTCGTTTTGACCTTAACTGTTTTTCCTGCCATTATCTTTATTATCTTTAAATTACTGTTTTCGGGTAGTTTCGTTTTCCTTCGGAATTATCCATGGATTTCTCTGTCTATTATTGGCTATAGTCTTTTCTTAACTCTTTTCTTTTGTTTTTACACCCTTTTCCTTTCTTGTCTCAGCCGCAATTCAAGGTACGTTTCTGTTATTATTTTTGCCGTTTATCTCTTTTCTGATTTCCTTTATGTTTTTCTCTATAATTGGTTTAGGCAGCCTCTTCTTGCTTTAATTTCGATTAAATTAAATTTGCAACAGATCGCTTCCTTTGCCTTCGGGGTCAAGGCAGCTCAGCCTTTTTCTTGGATCTGGTCATTTTTAGTTATTTGCGCTTTTTGCGGCGTGGCTGGATATTTTATTATTCGGAAAATAAGGGCCGTTGAGGTTATTCGATGAAGCCTTTAATTGTTACTCATCATCTTTCTCGCTGGTATGGTAATGTTCTCGGTTTAAGTGATGTTAGTTTGGAAATCGGTCCCGGGATTACCGGCTTACTTGGGCCAAATGGAGCGGGTAAATCAACTCTCCTTAAATTAATAACCGGCCAGATAAGACCGAGCCTTGGCCAAGTCTTTATTGACGGTCAGCCGGTCAAAGGGAGGGCTGAGCTTTTCTTTCGTTTAGGCTATTGTCCTGAACAAGATGCCTTTTTTGAAAGCCTTACTGGGTGGCAATTTCTTTATTGGCTCCTCAGGCTACATCACTTTTCTGAAAAAAAGGCCGCTGAGAGAACTGAGGAAATGCTCAATCTGGTTGAGCTGGGAGCGGATGGTCATCGACCAATAAGAAGTTATAGCCGAGGAATGAGACAGAGGCTGAAATTGGCTCAGGCTTTAGCTCACCAGCCTGAAATTCTTATTCTGGATGAACCGCTTAATGGGCTGGATCCCTTGGGCAAAAGAAAAATGATTCGTCTTATCCGAGATTTTGGTCGAGAAGGACATCTAGTCATTGTTTCTAGCCATATTTTGCCTGAAATTGAAGCCTTAACGAAACAAATTATTTTAATTCATCAAGGCAAGGTTTTTGCTCAAGGGGAAATCCATGAAATACGCGACTTGATTGAACGTCACCCTCACATTGTTTCGATAAAGACCCCCAATTCGAGACGACTGGCGGCTTTACTTATCGAGAAGCCCTATGTAGTTAAGGCTTATTTTGGCGAAAAGGAAACTAATCTATTTGTTGAGACAAGAGATCGAGACAAATTCTTTGAATTTCTTCTTGAAAAAGTAGTCAACGGGGAAATAGAAGTAGAAGAAATAACTTCACCTGATGATAATCTTCAGGCCGTTTTTGATTATCTAGTAGGCAAACCATGAAGCAAAATGAAACATTAACGTCAAGGAAAAAGAGCCAACTTTCCTTCTTTTTTAAAGGAGTAAAAATCATTTTTCAATTCTCTTTTTTTCAAGGCAAGAAGAGTAAGAAAAGTCGGCTTTTTGCTTTGCTTAGTTTTGCGCCCATTGCCATTGCTCTTTTTTTGAGAATTCATCAAGTTCTTTCGCCCGAAAGGAGTTTCGATGGCTTATATTTTTTTAATAACGCTGTTCTTCTTTTCATTTTTCAATTTCTGATTTTAGTCCTGACCCTTTTTTATGGCACCTCGGTGTGTACGGAAGATCTTGAAGCTGGAACCTGGACTTATCTGGTCACAAGGCCAATTCCCAGACCTGCCATTGTTGGGGGCAAATATCTCGCCTCTCTTCTTCTTGTTCTTTTGATTGCGGGGGCTGGTCTGATTATTTCTTTTATCATTTTAAATTTAGAGAAATTGGATGATCTCTCTCTTTATAGTTATCTTTTTAAAGATTTAGGCGTTCTAAGCTTGGCCCTTATGGCCTATACTTCTTTCTTTACTTTTTTAGGGGCAGCTGTCCGCCGTTCTATATTCTTCGGCCTAATTTTTAGCTTTGGGTGGGAAAATGTTATTCAGTATTTTCCTGGTTCAACCCAACGTTTAGCTATTATTCATTATATAAAATCAATTATTCCCCTGCCTTCTTCTTCTCGCTTCTCTTTTCTGACCTTCCAGCTCGAACCCACAAAACCTGTCTATGCTGTCTTTATCCTTCTTGGTATAACTATCCTTTTCCTTTTTTTGGCTGGTGTTATTTTTGTTTTTAAAGAGCCACGAGCTGAAGATTAAAAATTTTGTTTAGTCCCTTGAGGCAACTTAGCCTCGACTTCTTTTTTCAGGCGGTCGCTCAATTTAATCAAAAGATCTTCAGGTAGGGAAAAATTTAAACCAACCTGTTCAGCGGTCGAAATAATTTCTATTCTATTTAATAGTTCGCTGACTTCAGGATAATTAGTCGTAGCCATAACTCCCATCGCTCTTAACCCGGTGAAAAAGTCAGCTAATTGTTTGTGATAAGCTTCCTCACTGCCCATGGCTTTAATTTCAGCAATTAGATTTTTGTTTTTATAATCAAAGGAAAGAATTAATGAACGCAATTTTTGTAACGGACTGAGCATGGGATTAGCTTTAGCGACTTCAGTCATGGCTTCAGCTGGCAATAAAAAAGCACTCCAGCTTAAGGCTTCAGTCTTGGTTTTTTTGAGCAATGAATTGAGTTCATGATTTTGTTGAAGATTTTCTGCTTTCCCTTCACAAACATCAATAAGTTTTTCTAAGGCTTCCAGGCTACCAAGGAAGATATTCGAGTTATCATAAAAAGCAAAGCCGGAGTTGGGTCCTTTGTCTGCATCTAATTTATAAATAGTTGTTTTCCCATAAACTATTTCTATAGGAGCTTGCGGAATTTTTTGTCTAATCAAATTTACAAGTTTTTCTCGATAATAATGAAGATTGATCATAATCACCGGTTGAGGTTCTTTTTGGTCTATGGCAATTATTCCGCCAGCGATTAAATAGATATCTTTATTGAGATCGATTCCAGTGTGGTTTTTAAATTCTTCTATTTTGGAGCTTATTTCTTTATCTTCTAAAGAATATTGGGCAAGGGAAGTGTCCAAAGATCTTTTGACATCAAAGGCAAAAATTCCCAAGGTATTCTTTGGCAAAAGCTGAATAAGATTAAGGGCTTTAGCTTGACCTGCTTGCGGAAGTCTGGCTTTCTTGGTACAAGCAAGAGGGAAAATAATCATAAAAAAAGCAAGCGACACAATAATGGTTTTCTTAATAGTCATCAACTCTCCTTTCTTTTTTTGTTCTTAAGATTTATCAAAGAATTAATCTTTTTATTAGCCACGAAACATTTTAATTAAAAATGGCAGAAGGCTGTTATTTAAACCCCCTATTTAAAAATATAGCGGATTCCAATGGCTCCCTTTAAATTTAACTTAGCTTCAGGCGAGAGTAGGAGAATCGGAACAATTTCGAAGAAAAAGTTCAAGGGAGCTTTTTGGACTAAAAAATCGAAACCTAGAGGAAAGCGAAAGCCGCCCTCAGTCCCGCTATTAACCAGGAGGCGGCCACCTATCCCATAATAAAAATTGACTTGGAGGTTAACGTCGCTCAACAGATGAAAACTCGGAGGCAAATAATCAAATTGCATGACAAGAGGATTATCTTTTTGGCTAGCCCAGCCAATTGCCCCAGACAGGGATTGTCGATTAGCTAGCCACATTTTTCCGGTTAAACCGGTAGGTTCGACAAAGATAAAGCCCAAACCATAATTCTGAGCAAGAACAAATTGAGCGGAAATTATCAATAACCAACCCAAAAACATAATTCTCTTTTTCATTCGCTTGAACCTCCGAGTAAAGCAGTTTATTTATATTAGTTAATTCGAACTGGATTGGCAATATTTATTTTAATTTGGTAAAAATGAAATGATTAGTTTTTATTTTTGTTTTTCAATAAATTAAGAAAAAATTGAGATGGAGAAAAATTAATGAATGGTATTTTATCTACCCGATTCTTAGAATTAGTTCGTTCGCGGCGGAGTATCCGACGTTTTTTACCCAAGCCTGTAGAAAGGGAAAAAATACTGACCTGTCTCGAAGCGGCTAGACTGGCCCCATCAGCCGAAAATGTTCAGCCTTGGCGATTTGTTGTTATTGATGAACCCGATCTTAAAAAAAGGTTGGCTGACAAGATTTTTTCTGGGATCTATTTTCCTTCAAAATTTGCCGCCCAAGCTCCAGTTTTGATCTTAGTTTTAGCTCGTCTTGATTTTCTAGCTAATCGATTGGGCCGTCAGATTCAAAAAGTTCCCTTTTATCTTATCGATATTGGCATTGCGGGTGAACATTTGGTCCTTCAAGCTGAGGAACTTGGGCTAGGTACTTGCTGGATAGGTTGGTTTAATCACCGCCAAGCAAGAAAAGTCCTTGGTATTCCCAGAAAATATAAAACAGTCTGTCTGATTGCCTTAGGCTATTATGAGCGCAAGCCAGAAAAATCCCGACCTCGCCAAAACTTAGAACAGATCGCTTGGTTTAATCAAATTAAAGAATGAAAAATTTACTTCTCTAAAATGGCTTTTAGACTAATAATTTTTTACCTATGAAAACAAAAGAAGATAGATGGAAATTTTTTAAAATTTTAAAATTTTATCTATGAGAAATAGTTCTTTTATCGCTTTGGTAACCATCGTTTTCAGTTTATACGGATTAATTAATTATTATTTGCTTAAGCGAGGTTGGCAAGCTTTTAGAGGTACTAATAAGCTTCAATTAGCTTACTTAATTATTTTTGGGTTACTTTCCTTGGCTTATCCTCTTAGCCGAATTCTCCCAAGTAAATTTGTCGGGCCAGCTCGCCCTTATTTCCTTATTTGTGGTGCCTTTTATCTCGGTTTTATGTTTTATCTTTTTCTTTTCGTTCTTGCGGGCGATATAATTCGATTTCTGGCTCGATTGATTCCCTTTCGAAATAATCCATTGAGAATTTGGCTTTCCCCAGCTTCTTCAACCTATAAATTAAGTTTTGGAATATTTTTAGCCCTTACTACGTTGGTCGTCATTTTAGGCTATCTAAATTCTATCTTTCCGCGAATCCGTACCTTGGAAATAACTGTTGATAAAGAGCTGCCTTTCTCCAAGCCTTTAAGAATTGTCGTAATTACGGATCTACATCTTGGTTCAATAGTTAGATTGTCTCGTTTAGAAAGGATTGTTGAGCTGATCAATGGCCTTGAGCCAGATTTGATTTTTTTGGTAGGTGATATCATTGATGAGGCTGTTTCCTCTTCTCAAGTAAAAATGACTTCGTCCTCTTTTCTTAGACTAAAAGCCAAGTTAGGCCTAATTGCCGTTCCTGGAAATCACGAAACCTATAATCGACGGGAAAAATGCCTTGAAGAAATAACGGGCGGTTCGATTCGTGTTCTTGCTGACGAAAAAATCGTCGTTGGAAAAGGTCTAACCATCGTAGGTCGTCGTGACCGGGCTATCGAGTCGATGGGAGTGAAAAGAAAACAAATTCAGGAGATTTTAGGTGATAAAGAATCTCAAGGCTTATTGTTTCTTCTCGATCATCAGCCGATTAACCTTGAGGAAGCTGAAAGAGCTGGAGTTGATTTGCAAGTTTCTGGACACACTCACGCTGGCCAGCTTTTTCCTTTGAATCTTATCAATCGTCGACTTTATGAACAATATTGGGGTTATCATCGTCGGGGACAGACTCATTACTATGTTTCTTGTGGCGTTGGAACTTGGGGACCTCCCTTACAAACCGCCGCTAGGCCAGAAATAGTTTTACTCATTTTAAAAAATTCAAAAAATAAATAAAATTTAATTTGTTTTTAAGCAATTATTCTTAAGACTCGAGGTAGCACTTGCAATTCAAAATGATCAGTTTCGAAGGGTTTTCCACCTATTTTAATAATTTCCCCATCAGCCTGAAGCCTAAATTTTTTTTCAGAAGATACCCGAAACCAATTATCCTTAGTAGTAATTACTTGAGCAAGATTAAGATGGCGGCCTCGGCTTGCCAGAAGGGCAATATATAGAAATAATCCTAAAGAGCTGGCTTTAATCAAACAGAGATCAAAGAGGCCGTCTTCTGGTGAAGCCTTAGGCGCAATCATTCGGCCAGTAGCCCAGTAACGAAGATTAGTTAAAAGAGCAATCGTAAAATAGTCTGAGTAAAATTGGTTTCTGGTTTCAATGGAAAGGGGGATAAGATTTTGTTTTTTTCGATAGGCCGAGAGAATAGCTAAAAGGCCAGCTAAATTTTGTCGGTGACGAAACCAGGACCGACGGGAAATCAATTTGCTAATATACTCGTTTACAATAACGCCAAGCCCAATGTTCACTTGACCGAGAACGTATTGAATGATTTTGCCTTGATAAATAATAGCGGCCACATCGATTAGTTTTTCTCGCCCCTCTTTGATGGCTTGAAAAGCTTGATCTAATGTCAGGAGGCCAAATTCCCTGGGAATATCATTGGAGGAACCAAGGCCAACAAAAGCTAAGGTTGAGATTCCGCCTGTTTTGAGGAGTTCATTGGCCATAAGGTTGAAGGTCGAGTCACCGCCAATACCAACAAGAAGTCTTTCCTGGCTAGCCAAATTTCTAATCAGCTGCAGGAGATGATCTTCACTCTGAGAAAGGATAATTTCTGCCGGAAGATCAAAAAGCTCAATTTTCTCCCGAAGATGATTAAGCTTGGCGAGACCCTGACCACCGCCAGCCGCTGGATTGAGGATAAAAGGAATCTTCTTTTTTTTCATAGGTTTTCATTTTACCACTCTAAAAACCAGATTAAATAAAGAAAATTTTTATTCCCTCATTCTTGTCCTCAAAAAAGGACAGAATAACCGAGAATCAAATTCTCTTGAGCCTTTTCTCTAAGGCGAAAGCAATAGACATAAAATATGAGGTTTGGCATGAAATTTGCAAAAAAGAATGGATTACCTCATAATTTTGAGATACAATGAATTTAGTTACCCTGAAACGAAAAATAACTAAGGAGGAATTTTTATAAATGGGAGGAAAAAGATGAGAAAAAAAGTGATGACTCGGTCCACCGTCATCTTATTTATATTAACTATCTTTGTTTTGGCTGTATCTGTAGAGGCTCAATATTTTGGTCGAAATAAGGTTCAATATGAACGTTTCAATTTTAAGATTCTCAAGACCAAGCACTTTGATGTTTATTTTTACCCTGAGTTTCAAAGTGAAGCCCAGAGGGCAGCCATTTTAGCGGAAAGGTGGTACCAAAGGTTATCTAGGCTCCTCAACCACGAATTAAGGGGTCGTCAGCCCCTAATTCTTTATGCCAGTAGTATTCATTTCCAACAAACGACCACTACGCCTGAAATTATCGGTGAAGGAACAGGCGGATTTACTGAAGTCCTCAAAAGAAGAATTGTTTTACCTTTGGGGGCTAGCCTAGCAGAAACCGATCATGTGATTGGTCATGAGCTAGTTCATGCCTTTCAATTTGATATTACAGCTCAAAGAGTTCCCCAACAAGGAACAGCGGAGCCAGTTGCCTTGAGGCTTCCTCTCTGGTTTATTGAAGGAATGTGCGAATATCTATCTTTAGGACCGATTGATGCCCAAACAGCTATGTGGATGAGAGATGCCGCCCGACGAAACGAATTACCACCAATTAAAAAGTTGGATAATTCTCGTTATTTTCCCTATCGATATGGTCATGCTCTCTGGGCCTATATTGCTGGTCGTTGGGGAGATGAGGTCGTTGGTCGGATACTTAAGTCGGTTGGGCGAATGGGTGATCATGAAAAAGCTATGGAGAGAGTTCTAGGAATCTCGATTAAGAAACTTTCTGAAGATTGGCACAAGGCAATGAAAGAAGCCTATGATCCACTCCTTTCCGTTACTAAGATTAGAGAAGATTCGAGTCAAGTTCTCTTCGAGGGAACTGAAGAGAATCCTTATAATGTTTGCCCAGTGATCAGCCCGGATGGACGTCGTTTAGTTACTTTATCGTCCCGTGACCTTTTCTCTCTTGACCTTTATTTGGCCGATGCTGAAACTGGCAAGATTAAGTCAAGGTTAACCAGAACGGCCACAAGTCCTGAGTTTGAAAACCTTCAGTTTACCCGTTCAGCCGGTGCTTGGGATCGAAAAGGTAAACAATTTGTTTTTGCCGCCATCAGTCAAGGCAAACCAGTGCTCTCCATAGTTGAAGCTGAAAAGGGAAAAATTATTAAAGAGATAATGATTCGACAAGTAGATGAAATAATTAATCCGGCCTGGTCTCCTGATGGGAAGAAAATCGTTTTCAGTGGTCAAAAGGGTGGGGTAACAGATTTGTATATTTATGATTTTGAAAAAGAGAGTCTCGAGCAGCTAACAAGTGATCCTTTTGGTGACTTGCAACCGACTTGGTCACCCGATGGTCGAAAAATTGCCTTCATAACTGATCGATTTACCACTGATCTTAATATCCTCGATATCGGAGATTATCAACTGGCCCTATTAGATCTTGAATCAGGCCAAGTGTCGCGCCTACCCGGTTTTGATCGGGCCAAAAATATTAATCCTCAATGGTCAAGCGACGGCCGTAGCCTTTATTTCGTTTCTGATCAAAGTGGCAAGGCTGATATTTATCGGCTTGATTTAGCTAATGGAAAAATTTATCAGGTGACCAATCTTTATACAGGTGTAAGTGGCATAACTGATGTTAGCCCAACTTTTTCTTTTGCGCCTGAAGCTCGAAAAATTGTCTTTAGTGCTTATGAAAATGGTCGTTACTCAATTTTTGCGATTTCAAGTTCTGAAATTCTGGCTGGACAAGAGGAAATTGTTCGCTTCAATGGCCGCAATCTGGCTCTTCTCCCCCCACGGCAACAACCTGGTGGTTCGCTCCTGGGTCTTCTTCGCAATCCGCTCTTTGGCTTTCCCGAAGATACAAATTTCCCGATTTCTGATTATCAGCCAAAATTGACCCTGGACTACGTTAGTCCACCTCAGCTGGCCTTTGGAGTTGATCGCTATGGAACTTATAGTGGTGGTGGCGTGACCCTTTTCTGGAGTGATATGCTCGGTTATCACACGGTGGCCACCATGGTCCAGTCAACTAGTCGGATAAGAGATGCCGCGGCTCTTGTGGGCTATCAAAACACTAAGAAGAGAATGAATTGGGGAGTAGTAGCTTATCGAATTCCCTATGTAACAGGTTATTACACTACAACCATGGGTCATTTTCTTGGACAACCTGCTTATATCGAGCAAGATGAGCTTTACTGGCAGATAAATTACGATGTGGGTGGTTACATTACCTATCCCTTCAATCAGATGCGCCGAGTAGAATTTAGCGCCGGTCTCCGTTATATTGACTTCTATCATGAGGTTGTTACTAATGCCTATTCTTATTTTGATGGCCGACTTTTTTACCATGATGATTATGAACTTCCTTCCCCTGCAGGATTAGCTATGGGCTATGTCAGTGCGGCCATGGTTTATGATAGCGCTATTTTTGGAGCAACGGCGCCAGTAGTTGGCCAAAGCTATCTTTTGGAAGTTATGCCTACCCTTGGTTCAATTAGTTATACCACCTTCCTAGGAGATTATCGTCGCTATGTAATGCCTATTAAGCCTTTTACTTTGGCTTTTCGTCTTCTCCATTATGGGCGCTATGGTAAGGGGGCTGATGATGACCGCCTATGGCCTCTTTATTTGGGCTATGAAACTTTAGTTCGTGGCTATAATTATTCTTCTTTTACTTATGATGAATATATCGGCAGTAAAGGGAGCTTCGATTACAATCGACTATTTGGAAGTAAAATGATTGTAGCCAATTTTGAACTTCGATTTCCTCTTTTCGGCCTCTTTAAAATTGGTCGCGGCTTTTATGGAATCTTGCCTGTGGACTTTTTTACCTTTTTCGATGCCGGTGTTGCCTGGTATGGAGGAGAAAAACCTTCCTTTCTTGGTGGTGAGAAGAAACCGATAGCCAGTACAGGTGTTGGGGTAAGGATGAACGTAATGGGCTATTTTGTTTTTGGGGTTAATTATGTTTACCCTTTAAGCCGACCCCAAAGAGGTTGGTACTTCCAGTTTACCATCTCACCAGGTTTTTGACCTAGGGTTGAAGTGATTAGACCATGGCTTTAAGCTTGTGAAGGAGAATTAAAAAAATTTTGAAATATTGACAAAGAAAAAAGTTCATATATAATTTTTAGGCCAAGATGAGTGGACTTGAGATCAATAAAAAAGTAAATTCAGCCAATTTTCAATTTCCTGAATCAGCAAACCTGCCTCTTAATTTTTCTCTATTTCTTCATTTAATTTGGGTCTGGTGGCGGGCGGAGCTCTCCGCCCGGTGAAGACTCGACCAACCCATCCCATTTTTAAATCTTCTTTTAGCTAAAAAGCGCGAAAGCGACATAATCCAGTCAAAAGGAGGTTTTATATGGAACGTTATGCTTCTAGAAAAATGGATTATCTGCCAGCAAATTTTTATAATCTTAAGGCCGATTTAAAGGAACTCCCGCCACCTCCTCTTAATCCGATGACGAGAGAACCGTTAAAACCCGAAGAGCTAGAGCCTGTATTCCCTAAAGGCTTCATTGAGCAAGAAATAAGTTTGGAAAGGACTATTCCCATTCCCCAAGAAGTTAGAGAAGTGTATGCTTTATATCGACCCACTCCTCTTATCTATGCTCAAAATCTAGTAAAAGAATTGTCTACCCCGGCCAAAATTTTCTATAAATACGAAGGAGTTAGCCCGACTGGGAGTCACAAAAGCAACACGGCTTTAATGCAAGCCTATTTGGCCGCTAAGGAAGGTGTAGAAACGCTGACAACTGAAACAGGGGCAGGTCAATGGGGTTCAGCTTTAGCTCATGCTGGAGCTATCTTTGGAATAAAAGTCAAGGTTTTCATGGTCAGAGCCAGCTATCGCCAAAAACCGGGTCGACGCATCATGATGGAGCTCTTTGGAGCTGAAGTGGCTGAAAGTCCAAGTCCTTTAACTCAATCTGGTTTTCGCTTTTATCAAGAAAATCCAAATCATCCAGGAAGCTTAGGTATCGCCATTAGTGAAGCTGTAGAGCTGGCAGTAAAAAATAGCAAAACCAAATATTCTCTTGGGTCGGTGCTAGATAGTGTCTTGATGCACCAAAGTATTATTGGTCTAGAAGCTGAAATTCAAATGAAGGAGGCGGGCGCTTTTCCCGATGTTGTCGTTGGTTGTGTCGGAGGCGGTTCTAATTTTGCAGGCCTTGCCTTTCCTTTTATTCGTCATCGCCTTGAAGGCCAAAAAATAGTTTTTATTGCCGTTGAACCAGAGGCTTGTCCGAGTATCACTAAAGGTGAACTCCGTTATGATCATGGAGATACCGCTGGTTTAACTCCTCTTCTTTATATGCATACCTTAGGAATGAATTTTGTGCCTCCTCCAATTCATGCTGGAGGTCTTCGCTATCATGGTATGGCTCCTTTAGTGAGCCATCTCGTTTCTAAGGGGATAATTGAAGCCCGAACTTATTCTCAGGAGAAAGTTTTTGAGGCAGCTCGTTTCTTTTTTAAAACTGAGGGAATTTTGCCCGCACCTGAATCGTCTCATGCGGTTGCGGCCGTTATTGATGAGGCTATTAAAGCTAGAGAAGAAGGGAAGGAGAAAGTAATATTATTTAATCTTTCAGGTCATGGTTTTTTAGATATTGCCGCTTTTGACCACAATCGTTGCTGAAAAAGCAGATAATTTAGAGTTAATCAGACCATGAGAAAATTGGAAAAAGACAGATAATCAGCAAAACAAAGATTAGCTAAGTTTTATTAGGGCAAGCCAATTTAACCTGGGAAAAAACCAGGATTTAGATTTCAAGGTAGTGTCCGACCCCGGCTTTAGCTGCTTTTTCTAAAACTAAAGTTGAGACGGCCGCATCTTGAACTCCAAGACCGGTGAGATCAGCGATTGTGATTTGGTTTTCTGATGTTCTCGCCGGTTTTTGACCGAGAATAATTTCCCCAATTTCTCCGGTGATTTTATGTTCATCGATTAGACCGTTTTTTAAAGCGTGATGAATTTCACCTAGAAAAGAGGCTTGTTTTATTGAGTCGGCATAAATTAAATCGGCTCTTATCAAAACTTCAGGAAAAAGTTCCTGCTTTTCTGGGCCATCTGAGCCCACGGCAGTAATATGAACACCTGGAACTAACCACTCAGCTCTAACAATTGGATTTCGACTGGGCGTGGCCGTAATAATTAAATCAGCGTCCTTAATTGCTTTTTCAGGTGAAGTAGCTGCCATAAAGCGGGTTGCAGGAAAAGCTATTTTCATCTCCTCGAGATAGCGGTTGACATTTTCAGGTTGACGACTCCAAACAGCCACTTGGCTAAAAGAACGAACTAAGGCCAAAGCTTTAAGCTGAAATCTAGCTTGGGTTCCCGATCCGATGATGGCCACTCGTTCGAGGGAACTTCGGCTCAAATATTTAGCGGCGACTGCCCCAGCCGCTGCTGTTCTTATTTCAGTCAGATAACCACGATCAAAAAGGAGAGCCTCTAGATTGCCTGTTTTAGCTGAAAAGGCAAGGATAAGGCCATTTCCTACGGGCAGGCCTAAAGATGGATTTAGATAAAAACCAGAAGCAATTTTAATAATATAAAGATCATCGCCTTCAAGGTAAGCCCCTTTGACATGAACCTCACCTTGGTTTTGAGAAAGATCTAGATTAATGACACCAGGCAAAATAGCTTTGCCAGAATTAAAAGCGGCAAAACTTTTTTCGACGGCGATTATGGCTTCTTTAAGAGAAAGAAGACTTTTTATTTCTTCCTCAAAGAGACATAAAACCTTCTTTTTCAACTTGGCCAATTGATTAACTTTTTATTTTCTTAATTCTTTTAAAAGAGAAGCAATTTTTTTAAGGCCTTGTCGAAGATATTCTTCTTCAGCCCCGTAGCCAAAACGCAGATAGTAATCCATTTCAAAATGGTCACCAGGGACAATAAGGACACTTTTTTCTCTAATTAATTTCTCAACAAGCCGAGTAGAATTAATGTCCAAATAATAGCGAACGAAAACAATGGCCCCAGCTTCAGGGGCCTTAAAGGCAAAGAGATCGTCCTGGCTTTTAAGCCAGGACTCAATTATTGGCCAATTATGATTAAGAATGGCTTTGGTTCTCTCCAGAATTTTTCGCCGATTGTCTGGTCTCAAAGCAATCCGAGCTAGCCAGTCACTTAGAGTACTCGGGGAAATAGTAGTGTAATCGTGATAAGGCCAAATGGAAGCAATCTTCTCTTCAGGACCAACAATCCAGCCAATTCTCACGCCAGGTAATCCATAAGCTTTAGAAAGACCGTTGACGACAAAGACTTTATCATAACTTCCCCAAAAGCTGGCGGTAAGTTCACCATCTCTTTCTGCTCCTTGATAAACCTCGTCAGCAATTATCCAAGCCCCACAGTTGGCCGCAGCTTCAATAAGAGCTTTTCTGGCTTCAGGATTAAGTCTAGCTCCAGTTGGATTATTTGGATTAGTCACAATTATAAGACTGGTCTTTGAACTAATGAGCTTTTTTAAATCATCAGGATCAGGTTGCCAACCCAACTCTTCTCTTAAATACCAAGGCTTTACTTTAGCTCCAAAGGCTTTCAGTAGTCCCCACATTTGCATGTAATTGGGCATCATAAAAATGACTTCATCACCAGGTTCGATTTGACTCCATATCAAGAGAAAATTAGCCTCTGAAGAGCCGTTGGTCACTAAAACTGAATCAAGCGAAGCTCCAGGGTAAAAATTTCTGATAATCTCGCGCAATTCAGGGGTCCCATTGGTTTGGCTGTAACTAAGGGATAAATGAAACATTTGTCTTTTATCTTCTTCGGTCAGCAATTCTTCAAGAGAGAGGGGATGGACCCCACTTTCTGATAAATTATGTTCGACAACATTTTCCCAGGTTGATTGCATTCTTTCCATTTTGAAATATTCAATTCTCATTATCTTTCTCCTTTTAAATTTCAACCTTCAAGGGTCTTTTAAGAATCAGCCCAGTAATTATCGAGAGAAAAAAATAAGCTATTAACCAATGAATTTTTAAGCCAAAAAAATTTAAGCGTCGGGAGGGATAAGAAATTACAATTTCTTCAATCAAAGAGTCAGACAAGGGCCTTTCTCCCGGGTTCAATAATTCCCTAATGAGGCCAGAAGCTGGCCTAACTGGAGATAACCGTTGCCAAGAATTAGAGCCAATGATTATTTCTTTGGTAATTTTCTGATTGTCAAACCAAAAGGGCATTTCGAATTTTCCGCTCTTTAAAGCTTTAATCCGCCAATTTATTTCTTTTTCAGCTTCAATTCTTAAGGGAGGTGTTTCGACTTCATAACCTTCAGTGCTTTCTAAAGAGATATTAAAATTTTGAAGATTGACCCCTTCTTTCAATTTTATTTTGACGATCATTCTTTCTCCAGGGGGCATTGGCTCCCAAGCAAACCATAAATTGAGGTGGCTTAAAAGAAAAGAAAGGGGAATAACCATTATCACCAAAGGCCGAAGGACTTGGAGAAAATATTTTAGATTCCAAAAAAACAACTGTCCCTGAGCCTGAAGCGAGATAACCAAATCATCAGAAAAGAGCCGGAGCTCGAGAAGGTGGGCCTTGATTCTATTTTTGGCAATTTTAATTTTTTGTTGGTTAGAAAAAACTTTATAAACCGCTAGGAGAAATAGACCTGTCAGGAAAGAAATGAAAATCAGGGCGATCCAAGGAGAGAAACTTCGGCAAGGAAAAAAAAGAATATCAAGAAATGTTTTTAGCCAAAGATTGACTATTGACATACTATTGACATCAGGAAATATAACCTAGACCCTGGAGCTTTTTCTTGATCTCTTCCTCAGATTCAGCTTCATCCAATTTGGCCACTTCTTTTTCCAAGCAATGGGTAATGAATTCTTCTGGAGAGGAGTAACCAGCAATTCCCGCATATTTTTTTATCCGCTCGAAAAGGTTCTTATCGATTTTAATTTTAGCTTTACCCATAAATACCTCCTCACCAATCAAATCTAGGATATTTTTAGCACCGGCCGCCCTTTCATTTCCAGAGGAATTTGTAAACCAAAAAGATCAAAAATGGTGGCGGTTACATCAGTTAAAGAGGGCGCAGGATGAACAATTTTTCGGTTTGCAATTAATATTCCAGGAATAAGCTCAGCTGCCCCCATATGATCGCCACTCCATTTTTGTCGATTAAATTCAAGGACTTCAGAGGGAAATTTCCCCAAAGGCGAACTCCAAGATATTCTATAACCCCAGTTGAAACCGAGAATAATGTCAGGCGCCTGATTAAGATAAGGTCCTTTGTAAATTTCTCGAGTAATGTAAGCTTTGTAAATAGGTTTTTTTCCAGTTAAAGGATCAACAATGGCTTCTAATCGGTTGGCGAGTTCCCTTACTAAATGCTCATATTCCGAGCCAGGGTTAACTATACCTTGGCTTTCCCTCCCCTTAAGATTAATATAAAGCCCATTTAATCCCAGCCCATAGGCTTTTGTTCTTGACCAATCAGTATATTCAAAAAGAGAACCTTTATCTTGGACCCAAGGGTTGCGCAATTTATGATAACCTGTTTCAAAAAGCCAAGTATTAAGATTAAATCCACGGATAAAAGGGTTAAAGCCATGGTCAGACATGATAATCAAGACAGTTTTCTTATCTAAATATTTTTCAATTCGAGCAATAAGCTGATCCATTTGAATGTAGATATTTTCTATTTCTTGACCGAACTGTCGAGCTAATTGAGAATCATAAGCTGGATGGTTTTCATCCAAAAATCGCCAGAACATGTGTTGGCGTTGATCGGTTGAAGAAAGGTAAAAGAAAAGAAGACCAGAATGAAATCTCTGTAACTCGAAATCAAGCATTGCCAGATTTTCTTCGAGAAAGCCATTGTCCTGATGAAGAAATTCTGCCTCATTTAAAACATTGTTATCAAGGGCGGAGGTATCAGCCGGCAAACCTTTAGTGTGAAAGAGGCCGAGATGAGCCACTAGTTCACGGGAATAATCAGCCGGGGTGCATATGGGTAAAACTGGATTAGCTGGGTCTATGTGAACCGGACTAATATAAAGCTTAAAATGAGGTCTAATTTCCTTTAGATAAAATTGACAGATGCCTCGGACACTTTTTCCAGGGATAAGAGGAAACTCAACTCGCCGCCACCCGCTCCATTCTTTTTCTTTAAGAATAAATTCTTCATGGCCAATTACGATTTTAGCTACTGGATAAACTGGGTCAAGGTAAACTTTAAAATCAAGAGTGGCTTCAGGTCGATCACGACGAAAAGGATTGACTGGCCCAGGAAGGCTGGCTTCCACCTGATGGCCAATTACGTAAACCTGATGAATTCGACCTCCACCAATATCAGGATTTATTTCCCCGGATTCAGTCGTATAATAATTGAAAATTCCGTAACTACCCATTATATCAGGTGTGCCCATTCCTGAAAGTGATCTTTGCTTAGTTTGAGCTGGAGGATAATTAGAAGGCATGCGAGAAATCACGGAAGGGATATCATGCTCTTCCAAAATTTGCCAAAAGGCCTTGCCTTGACGTAAAAGCTTTATTTGGCCCCTAGAAAGAGGCAAAACCCATTCGCCCAGACTGATTTTCTTTTTGGGTTCTTCAGAAAGGGTTCCCGAGAAAACAGGAAGATAATTTGAAGGATCTCGATGCATAAAATCAAAAATTCCATGTCCAGAGGGATCCATGCCGGTAATAAAATTAGCCCAAGCTACTGGACTTTGAGGTGGAATACTTGTGCCTAAAACCGAAAAACCACCTTGAGAGATAAGGCGTTGGAAATGAGGAAGGCTACCTTTTTTTATGAAACGGGACACGAGATTAGGATCAAGACCGTCCAGACCTAAAATCAAAACTTTCAAGGGGGTTTCTCTTTTACCACGTCCATAAATGAAGGGGGGATTACTCGCCAAAGTCAAAGAAGTTAAAAAAGTTAATTCCAGAAATTGTCTTCTTTTCATGCTTATAGTCTTCTCTATAGGCCTAAAATTTTTCAATCAAACCATTTATTGGCCAATTTTATTCATTCTTTTTAAATTTTGCCTTATTATTATTTTTTTTGTGTTTCTTCAGTTCTTTGCTTTTTTTAGAGTCGCTGGCTAAAAGAATTGCTCTCCCTGTAGGTTTTTCTCTCTTTTCTAAGGGAAGAAGGGAATGTCCATCCATGTAGGCAGGAACTTCAAGCCCAAAAAGTTCGAGAATTGTAGGCGCAAGATCGATTATGGATGGCTTGTCCGAGGCTAAAGGAAAATTTGCAAAGATAACTCCAGGCACTTCAGGCGGATCGAGACAGTGGTCTCCGCTCCAAGCTTTTTGGTTATCTTCAAAAATGAAACGATTCACTTTACCTATTACTGAATCCCAAGAAGCTCGATAACCTTTATTATAACCAATTATCAAGTCAGGGGCATTATCCTTGTAAGGTCCAGAATAAATCTCATCGCGATCATAGACATGAAGAATTGGTCTTTCTCCAGTTGTTTCATCTCGTAAAGCTAAAAGTTTTTCTTTTATTTCTTTTTTAATCTTTTTGGCTTCTTCACCGGGATTGACAATGCCTTTAGCTTCGCGGCCCACAAGATTTAGATAGAGCCCACCGAGACCAAGAGCATAAGCCTTTGTTTTTTCCCAATTAACCTCTTTAAACCAGGAAGCACTTTCCGGGGCTCCATCTTTTAAGCTTAAATAGCCCTCAAGATGTAGCCAGCTGTTAAGATTAACTCCACGGCGAAAGCTCTTAAAGCCATGATCAGACATTACAATGAGGTAGTCTCTTTTTTTAAGCGATGACATAACCTGGCCAACGAGTTTATCCATGCGCTGATATAATTCACGAATAATCTCAGGGCCAAGTTCAGTTGGCCCCTTTTTTAAAGCCGGGTGATCTTTTTCTAAATAACGCCAGAACATATGTTGAATAGAATCAGTGGTTTCGAAAACACAGACAATCGCTCCTCGTCTTCGTTTTTTCAAGGCATTAAACAGCATTTTTTCCCATTCAGCGTGATTCAGATAGGCAAGATCTAGGAAAGCTTTTTCTGAAAGGGCACCTTCGTTTAAAGCCCAAGTGTCATTAGCTTCACCTAAAGTTATAAAAGGCCCAAGAAGCTGACTGAGATAGATTGAATAGTAAAAGGGATGAGAGATGGGTAAGGCTGGCTTTCCGGGATCAATATTTAGAGGGGTGACATAAAGATTAAAATGGGGGCTAACACTTGAAAGATAAAAACGAGCGATAGCTTTAATTTTAATTCCCCAGCCCATAGGAAAAGTAAGGTTAATCCAAGGAGAAAAGACTCCTTGGCGGAGACAAAATTTTTGGCCTGAGACCTCAATGACAATTTCGTTTTCATTTTTTATTTTAATGTGGAGAGGAATCTTTACTTCTTCTTTTGTCTGGTCATTTTCTGGGCCAGAAAGGTGAGTGGTAATAACTTTATTATTTATTTGGACCGGGATAGTGAGGCCACTTTCTTTTTCATATATTTTAGCTGGATCAGAAGTATAAAAGGAAAAAGTTCCTTGGCTTCCTTTTAAATCAGGAGTGCACATACCCGAAAGAAGCTCACCATGAAATTTTTCAGGTGGAAAAGTTATGGGTACCCGCAGAATAGTCGATCCTATTCCCTTAAGGCCAAGAACTTTCCAAAAGGGTAAACTTCGCCTAAATCCCTGAATTAGGGGTTTACCCAAAGCTATTTTAATTTTCCCCAATTTAAAATATTTTTTGCGGGGTAAAATGCGAGCCGAAGAAAGTGTAGGTAAATATGTTCTCGGATCGCGGCTTAAAAAATCAAAGATATTATGTTTAGAGGCTGTCTCTT
>JAOAFQ010000208.1 GCA_026416195.1 Candidatus Aminicenantota bacterium
CGCCTAAAAATACCCCAGCCTATGAAAATTTAAAGAAAATAGTCAAAGAAACCAGCCGATGTAAAGATATAGTTAAGGGCCTCCTCGAATTTGCCCGACCAAAAGAACCTGAAATGGTTCCAACTGACATTAACGAAACTATTGATCGGGCTTTAGCCATTATCGAAAAACAAGCCCTTTTCCAAAACATCAGCATAAATAAAGAGTACAGTGAACTTCCCAGAATCATCGCTGATCCTTCTCAACTCCAGCAAGTTTTTATTAACATAATTATAAATGCGGCCGAAGCCATGGAAGGCCGAGGTACTCTAACAATTAAAACCTCCCTTGATCCAAAAAAAGAAAAAATTAGAATAGCTTTTAAAGATACAGGCCATGGAATTCGACCTGAAGACATGCCGAGACTCTTTGAGCCTTTCTTCACTACTAAAGAAGTTGGGAAGGGAACAGGTCTTGGGTTAGCTATAAGCTACAGCATAATCCAAAAACATCAAGGGTCAATTGAGGTTGAAAGCCAAGTAGGTCAAGGTTCAACTTTTACTATAATTTTGCCTTTGAGAAGGGAAATGACTGATGATGGAAAAAGCTCAAATTCTAATAATTGATGATGAAGAAGCTATTCGCGATGCCATGAGTCAAGTCCTAACCCGGGAAGGCTATGAAGTCAAGGAAGCCCGGGAGGGCCGCGAGGGGCTAGAACTTTTCCAAAAGGAAAATTTCCATCTTGTCTTTCTTGACCTCAAATTACCCGGCATGAAAGGAATGGATGTTCTTTCTCGGATGAAAGAGGTCAGCCCAGAAACACCAGTCATCATCATCACTGGCTATAGCTCCATTGAATCAGCGGTTGAAGCCATGAGAAGAGGCGCCTATGATTATATGCCTAAACCATTCACCCCTGATGAACTAAGAATGATTACCCGTAGGGCCCTCGAAAATCGACGCCTCCTCTATGAAAATATGTATTTGCGACATGAACTTGAAAATAAAATCGAATTTGAACTGGTTATTGGCCAAAGTCCGGCCATGCAGAAAGTTCTGGATATTGTTCGTCGGGTAGCTCCAACTGAAAGCACAGTTTTAATTACTGGAGAAAGTGGAACAGGTAAAGAATTGATAGCTCGAGAAATTCACCGTCACAGCCGTCGTCGCCAGGCTCCCTTTGTCGTGGTTGACTGCGGCGCCCTGGTGGAGACTCTTTTTGAAAGTGAACTTTTTGGCCATGTTAAAGGCTCTTTTACGGGAGCTCATGAAACCAAACATGGTCGCTTTGAAGTAGCCGATGGAGGAACAATCTTTTTTGATGAAATCTCTAATATTGGCCCTAATATTCAAGCCAAATTGCTAAGGGTAATTCAAGAAAGGGAAATTACCCGCATTGGAAGTAATCGACCAATTAAAGTTGATGTCCGAATTCTGGCGGCTACGAATGAAAATTTGGCCGAATTAGTGAGAAGGGGAAAATTCAGAGAAGACCTTTTCTATCGGCTCAATGTTGTCCCTTTGCATCTTCCTCCTTTGAGAGAAAGAAAGGAAGATATTCCTCTTTTGGTCGACCATTTCTTGCAAAAATACAATCGTCGAGCGAAAAAAGCCATCAAAGGCATTACCCCTAGAGCTTTGAAATCGCTTATTGAATATGATTGGCCAGGAAACATTCGCGAATTGGAAAATACGATTGAACGGGCTGTCGTTCTAGCCCGGGGAGAAACAGTTGACCTCGAAGATCTTGTTCCGCATAGAATTTCAGCTCGACCAACTTCTTTTTTTCCTTGGGGGCCACCCTTTCGATCCTTAGCCGAAATGGAAAAGGAATATATAAAAACTGTGCTCAAAGAATACAAAGGCAATAAAAGTACGGTAGCTAAAATCCTAGGGATTGACCGAAAAACTCTCTGGGCTAAAATTAAAAAATACAAAATTGATTTGAACTCAACTTAAGGAAGGGAAGGTCGTTTTTTTCCTTTTTCCCCAGGGTGGGGAATTTTGCCCCTTTTAATTAAAAATAGATTGTTAGGCCATAAAAAACAAAGAAAAACCTTGCTCTAAATCTAAAGATTTCCTATAGTTAAATAAGGGGCAGACGGAGGGAAATCGATTGGATTAGGCACGAATTTTGCAGATAAAAAATTGAGGCAGGATTTCCTTAAATTTAAGGAGGCTAACATCTATGAATTTAAAGGAAAATGGCCATGAGAATATTAAAACTTAAAAGACAAAACCTCTTCCCTTTTTTGCAAGCTATATCAAATGGAGCTGAACTTTGGGGCCCAATAAAAAAAGATAATCAGACTATCTTTAATTTTGTCCCGACTGAAGAAATAGCCAAACTCAACCTCAATTTCACTCGAACCCTTTTGCCGCCGAAGAAACTTTTCGTTCCTCCTAGCTTTATTATGTTTCAGGTAACCAATAAAGGCTATCAAGAAGATTATTCCTGGATTAAAGAAAGGGTCTTATTTGGTCTTCATCCCTGTGATTTGCATGGCCTTCTTAATTTAGATCGCATTTTTGCCCAGAATTTTCCCGACTCTTACTATGTTCAAGCAAGACAGAAGACGCTCCTTCTTGGTTTATCCTGCTGGCCTGATGATTATTGCTTATGTCAATCAACCCACACTGATATCATCGAAGAAGGCTTCGATCTCTTCTTTACTGACCTTGAAGATTATTATCTTGTTTGGATTGGCTCAAGTAAAGGCGATGACCTTATCAGACTAAAGCCTGAATTCTTTGAGGAAGGTCTTAACGAGAAAGATATTGAAAGTTATATTAAGTGGCGAGAAAGAAGAGCTCAAGCCTTTAAGACAAAAATCAATTTCGTTTTCATGCCTGATCTTATGGAACTTAAATATAATAGTCCCCTCTGGGAGAAAGCCGGGGCAGCCTGCTTGGCCTGTGGTTCCTGCTCTATGGTCTGTCCTACTTGTAACTGTTATAACGTCCGAGATGAAATTTCTCTTGGAAACAAACCTGGCCGTCGGGTGAGAGAATGGGACTCGTGCACTTTGCTTGAATATTCTCTGGTCGCAGGCGGAGAAAATTTTAGAGAAAAAAAATCTTCTCGACTTAAACTTTGGTATACCCATAAGCTTCAAGCCTTTGGCTCAAAATTTGGTAAGCCAAGCTGTGTCGGCTGCGGCCGTTGTCTTGTCACCTGCCCAGTCGGCATAAATGTTAAATCAATCTCCGACTCCCTCGAGGGTCAAAAAGTTGACGCCTTCTGGGTGCGTTTTTCTGAAGAGGTAAGACCATGAAAGTCGAAAATAAATCAAATCAAACCAATCCCTTTTTGCCCGAACCAGCGAGAATTGTCCGGGCTTATCACCTCACTCAGGATGTGAAGTTCTTTCAAGTTCGTCTTGTCGATATGGAAAAAGCTTTAAGTTTTCGTTACCGTCCTGGCCAATTTGCCATGATCTCTGTTCTTGGGGCTGGCGAGGCTCCCTTTTCCATTTCATCCACTCCCTCTCGACCAGGTTTGCTCGAATTCTGCATCCGGAAAGTGGGGACAGTAACCAATGCCCTTTTCCGGTTAAAAGAAAATTCCTTAATTGGTCTTAGGGGTCCTTATGGTAATGGCTTTCCCATCGAAGCCATGGAAGGAAAGGATGTTCTAATTGTGGTAGGCGGATTAGGAGCCGCTCCTCTTCGCTCAGTTCTTCTTTATTGCCTCGATAATCGGGATCAGTTTCGCCGCGTCATCGTTCTTTATGGCTCGAAAAGACCAGCCGAAATGATCTTCAGAGAAGAGTATTTTGATCTTAAGAAAAGAAGCGATCTTGAATGTCACTTAGCCGTTGATGCCGATGATACCGGTACTTGGACCGAAAATATTGGAGTGGTCACGACTCTTTTCCCTAAAGTTAAAGAAGTCGACCCGGCCAATACTTATGCCTTGGTTTGCGGGCCACCCGTTATGTATAAATTTGTCATTAAAGAACTTATCAAATTAAACATCCCCAAGCATCAAATTCTTATGACCTTGGAAAGAAGAATGAAATGCGGGGTTGGTAAATGCGGGCATTGTGCTATTGATTATATTTATACCTGCCTTGATGGCCCAGTCTTCACTTATTGGGATGTCCTTCACATGAGAGAGCTTATTTAGGGAGGAATTAAATGGGCAAAATAAAAATAGGCATTTATGAATTGACCGGTTGTGCTGGTGATGCTCTGCTCATTCTTGATTGTGAATCTCAACTTCTAGACATTTTTCAGGCGGCTGACATTGAAGCTTTTCTCATGGCTAAGAGTGATAACAGCCACGGACCTGTCGATGTGGCCCTGGTTGAAGGTTCCGTTACCACTGAAGAAGAAAAGGAAGAGCTTTTAGCTATTCGAGACAGAGCTGAAATAGTCATTGCTATTGGTAATTGTGCTTGTGAAGGGGGCATTCAAGCGGCTTTGACAGCTTCCGAAAATTGGTCGAAGGAATTTCGCCAAGTTTATCAGGATTTGAAGTTGACTAATGTTAAGCCTATCCCATCGCAACCCATCGACGCTTTCATTAAAGTAGATTATTATCTTCCCGGGTGTCCAATCGGCCAAGAACAATTCTTGACTACCTTTACTCGCCTATTAGCCGGTCATCCCCCAGAACTTTATCGTTTTCCAGTATGTATGGAATGTAAATGGCGAGAAAACGATTGCCTTCTTAATAAAAATTTAGCCTGTCTAGGCCCTCTAACTAAGGGAGGATGTGGAGCTGTCTGTCCAAGCCATAATTTGCCCTGTATTGGGTGTTGGGGCCCGGCTGAGGAAGCCAATCGGTCTGCCGAATTCAAGCTCCTACTCGAAAAGGGTTTTGATTTAGAGAGCATCAAAAGAAGAATGGCAATTTATGCTGGGACAACAATCGTCGACTTTTTTAACCAATTGAAAAAGGAGAAGAGCTGATGAAGAAAACCATATCCATCGATCATTTAGCTCGAATTGAAGGCAATGGCAGCCTGATTGCGACAATTGATGGTCAGGTTGTCACGGAAGTTAAATTTTTAATTAACGAAGGGCCGAGACTGATCGAAAGATTAGCCGTCGGCAAAACACCCGAGGAAGATGTAAGTCTCGCGCCAAGAATTTGCGCTATCTGCACTCTTTCTCATAAAAATGCTGTCATCAGAGCTATGGAAAACGCCCTCGAAATTAAAGTCCCACCTAAAATCACCTTGCTTCGAGAACTCATGCATCTCGGCGAATTTATTGAAAGTCATTCTCTCCATCTTTATTATCTAGCTCTTCCTGATTATGTTGGCTTTCCTAACGCCATAGCCATGGCTTCTCGTTTTCCCTTTGAAGTTAAGATTGCTCTCGAAATGAAGCAATTCGGCAACCATATTATGAAAGTTCTCAGCGGTCGATTTATTCATGGCGAGAACCCTGTTATTGGTGGTTTTGGTCGCTATCCGACAAAAGAAGAACTCATGTTTATTAAAGCCCGAGCCATCCAATTCATGCCTTTTGTTCATAAAACGACCGAGCTTTTCTGTAGCTTGCCTTATCCCGACATTCCTGAAGAGGAAACTATTTTTGCTTGCTGTGAGCCTGGCAATGGTCAATATGGGCTTTGGGGAGATGAAATTCTCGTTTCGACGGGCGAAAAAATTTATCGCGACGATTATCCCAAATTAACAAACGAATTTCTTGTCCCTCATTCAACCGCCAAAAGAAGCCGCTATCAAGGTAGAACCTACACCGTAGGAGCTCAAGCAAGGATCAATCTCCTCGGCGAGAGACTCAAAGGCGAAGCTGAAAAAATGTTCCGACGGTTCTACAATGATCGCTGGAAAAGAAATCCTCTCTTCCAGAATCCGGCCCAAGCCATTGAAATTATGTACTGTTTTGAAAGAATTCCTGAAGTAATTGACGAAATCTTCAAGTATCCCCAAGATCCCGGGATTGTTTCTTACACGATCAAAAATGGAAAAGGAACGGGGTTGGTTGAAGCTCCGCGAGGTTTATTAATCCATCATTATGAAATAAAAGATGGCCGAATAACTTATGCGGATATTATCACGCCCACAGCTCAAAACGCTGACGAAATTGAAAGATATTGCCTCCTGGCGGCTCAAAAATTACTTGAACAAGGAAAAGAGGAGCTTATCAAAGATCGCTTAGAACTTATCGTTCGGGCCTTTGATCCCTGTGTCAGCTGCTCAGCCCATCTCGTGGAAGTTAGAAAAATAGAAGAAAATGATTGGCCAAAAAAACTTGAGCAAATTAGGGCCACAAATCCGATTATTATTGGTCTTGGATCTCTTGGTCATGGCGATGACGAGGCTGGTCTTTTGGTTGTCACCCACCTTAAAAGAAATGGTTATGTAGAGGCCTATTGGGAGGAAGAAGTAATTGATGATGAAACATTTTGGACAAAAGCTGAAGACCATCCCATCATTTTTGTCGATGTTCTAAATTTTGGAGCTGAAGCTGGGAAAGTTACTTTGATTCCTTTAAATCATCTCCTTTGGAATACCTCTTTAACCCATCGTTTAATGCCAACTCTTCTAGCCTGGCTGACTCCAGAAATGATCAAGAAAAGCTATTTTTTAGGGATTCAACCTGCTTCTCTTAAAGCTAACCATCTCTCGTCACCTGTTTTCGAGGCCATCAAAAAAATTGTAAATGGTCTAAAAAAATAAATAGGCGAGAACTACCCAAAGTTCTCGCCTGGCGTCCAGTGGCTTCAAAAAGACACAGGGTCAAAAAAGGCCCTGCCTGCCTATGAGTCCTGCATCAATCCCTTAGCCACTGGACGTTTTTTTATTATTAAAATTTAGAAAAATCAAGTCTTTCCATGAGAGTCTTTCTGTGTTAAAATTTTAGCCGATTTTATCAGGTGGAATTTATGGAATAAAGGTGGGGAAAATTGCCTCAAAAGATTTTGCTGATTGACTGAAGATGATGAGTCAAACCTATTCCTCTAATAACTGCTTTATTATCAATTATTTACCTGGGGGAAGGTCCTTTCTAGACCAACAAAATTGGCACATTAATTGCACCTTTTATTTGAGTCGGAAGAAAAAAATGGCGGCCTCTCAAGAGAAAAGAATCCTAATAATTGTTCCAGACCATAAAGAAAGAAGGGAATTAGTTCTTCAATTAGGACAGGAATTTTACACCATTGACACTGGAAAAAACTTATCGGAGGCCTTGAAAAAGATAAGCGAAGGCAACTACGACTGTCTCCTTTTGGAAGTAGATTTACCTGAAATGAAAGGCTACGAAGCGGTTCCGATTATTAAAAGCCTTGATCCTAAACTAAAAATTATTATGATGACTAAGAAGAATTCCAAAAAGCTTGAGGCTAAAGTAAGAGAGCAGGATATTTTTTTCTATTTCATTAAGTCCTTCGGTTTGGAGGAATTAAAATTAGCTATAAAAAATGCTTTCATTCCTGATGAAAGGAGGAATAATTAATGAGCGCTAAGAAAATTCTGGTAATTGATGATGACCCCGACTTTGTGGCCGCCATTACGCCCATTTTAAAATCAGCTCTTTATGAAGTGGCCACTGCTTCCAATCCCCAAGAAGCTAAAGAAAAAATTTTTACGGAAAAGCCGGATTTAATTCTCTTAGATATTATGATGGATAGCCTTTTCGACGGCTTCTCCCTTTGCCACGCTATCAAAACATCAAGAGAATTCAGAGAATTCAAAGACGTGCCTATAATTTTTGTTTCCGCCGTCAAGGAAGTAGCTGGAACCCGCTTTCAATTTAAGGGGGAAGAACAAGGGATGGTTGGTCCCGATGATTATATTGATAAACCGATTGATCCCGCTGATCTCTTAGCTCGAATTGAAAAGCTTTTAAAAAAATAAACGCTTAGTTTAAATTTATTATCATTTGTCATTTATTCTTTCTATTTTTTATATTTTTTTCCTCTCATTTTGACTAAAATAGAATTTAGTCTATTTGAGGGAGATAACGCTCAATGGATGATAAACCTTTGATTCTGGTGATTGATGATGAAGAGGCAATGCGCGATTCCTGTACTCAAATCCTAGTCAAATATGGCTTTCGGGTGGAAACAGCGGTCGATGGGCAAACTGGTCTAGAAAAGGCAGCGGCTCTCAAGCCTGATTTAGCTCTGATTGATCTGAAAATGCCAGGAATAAGTGGCTTTGAGGTTCTTGAAAAAATAAAAGAAATAGATCCGGAAATCATTTCTATCGTCATCACTGGCTATGCCACCGTAGAATCAGCAGTTGAAGCCATGAAAAAAGGAGCCTACGATTTTCTCCCTAAGCCTTTTACGCCTGAAGAATTAAGAATCATTATCCGGCGAGCTCTTGAAAAAAGGGAACTTCTGAGAGAAGCAGAAAGACTCAAACGGGAAAAGAAACTTCTTGAAGAAAACTTTATTACCTTAGTTTCCCATCAACTTCGTAGTCCCCTCATAGCTATCCAGCAATATTTTGAAACCATTCTTGGAGGTTATGCTGGTGAAATAAGTCCCGAAATTAAAGAAATGATGCAACGCGCTCGGGAAAGAATTAAAGGTCTTCTTCAACTAATCAATGATTGGCTGGATCTAGCCCGAATTAACCGACAGGAACTCCTGTCTCGGTTTAAGCCAGTCTCTTGTGAGGCTTTAATTAAAAAACAGATTGACCTTTATCAACCTTTGGCCCGAGAATCTTCGATAGAAATTAAATTGGAAAAAGATACTCCTAAGGATATTGTTATGGCTGATGAACAAAGCTTAGAGCAAGCAATATCTAATC
>JAOAFQ010000048.1 GCA_026416195.1 Candidatus Aminicenantota bacterium
TTATGAAGGCAAAGACATTAAAGGCAAGATCGTCTTAGTTAATGGCCCCCCCGAAAGAGCTCGACTTCTTGCCGTTGAGAAATATGGAGCTTTAGGTCTTATTGGTTATTCTTCAAGTCATCCAGAAGTTGATCCTGATCAGGTTGGTTGGAGCTCAATTCGCGTCAGCGAAGGGCAGAAACCGACCTTTGCTTTCATGATTTCGACCCGTCAAGGCCGACAGCTCCGGGACCTTTTGGAAAGTGGCCAAGAGGTTGAAGTTAGAGCTATTGTCAAAACTCAAATGGTTCCATATCGGGAAGAAATGGTAGCTGCCCTTCTACCGGGGAAGGAATTTCCAGAAGAAGAATTGGTTTTTACAGCTCATATTTTTGAAGGCTTTGCTAAGCAGGGGGCCAATGATAATGCCTCTGGTTGTGTAGCGATTTTAGAAACAGCTCGAGTTCTAAAGAAGCTTATAGACGAAAGGAAAATTCCGCCGCTTCGCCGTTCAATCCGTTTCCTTTTTGTACCTGAAATTTCAGGAACAGCTGCCTATATTCAAAAATATCCGGAAATTGCCCGTCGTTTTTTTGCCAACATCAATGAAGACATGGTTGGTGAGGCCTTAATTAAAAATAATGCTTATTTTTACGTCGAGCGTTCGCCTCACAGTTTGCCCAGCTATTTAGGCGATGTTATTGAAACTTTCGCCGAGTGGATGGCGGAAACTCAACGGATTTCACTTGAAGGGCGCTCGGGAGAAATGGGTATTGTTTCTCCTACAGGAACAAGGGATCCCTTTTATTATCGCGTTGCCCCTTACACTGGGGGGTCTGATCATGTAGTTTTTATTGATGGCGGGGTCCGAGTTCCAGCCGTTATGTTTATAGTCTGGCCAGATTTCTGGTATCACACTAGTGGCGATCTTCCGGATAAATCTGATTCAACCCAGCTAAAAAGAGTGGTAGTTCTTTCGGCCGCTTCTGCTCTTTTCCTGGCAAATGGCGGCCCAGCTGATGTTCCCAAAATAATTGTTGAAGTTTCAAGCCGAGCTCAGAAGCGATTAGCTGAAGAATTGAAGAAGGGTGAAACTTATCTTTTAAATGCTTCTAAAGATAATCTTCATGATCAGCGGAAAGAAGCCCTTAATCTTATTGACCAGGCTTTCCGAAGGGAAAAAGAGACTCTGGCGTCAATAAGATTTTTCAGCCGAGGAGATAAAGGAGCCGAAGAAAAAATCAATTCGAGAATAAAGGACTTTGAGACTCTTAAACTAATTTATCTTAATTTATTAGAGGAACTTTATCGCCAGAGATGTTCGGAGCTAAAAATAGCGCCCATTAAATTGAGTTTGACCCCAGAAGAGCAAAGATTGAGCCGAATTGTCCCAGTTAGGACTGAGAAAATGAAGGGTTATTTTAACGCTATGGAATTTAGAGACAGGTTGAGGCAAATTAAAGATTTGCCCGCCTATAATTTAGGGCGAGCTGAATTTGAAGCTCGCAATTTCATCGATGGTCAAAGGTCAATTCTGGATATTCGCAATGCTTTAGCAGCTGAATATGGTCCCATCCCTTTGAAGCAAGTCGAAAATTTTATAGTGGTCTTGGAAAAAACTGGTTTTGTTACTTGGAAAAAGCTTTGATAAAAAGAATCGGAAGAGGAAAGAGAGAGTGAGGGAACAGAGAAATTTAAAGAATCAATTATTTCTCTAACATTTATTAACCTTAACTTTATTCTCCAGCATAGATCGAAGCCGAAGGCCATTTTGGACGGCGTGCGCCCGATAATCATTGTTAAAATAGATAAAAATTTCTTTTACTGGAAGTTGGCTTAGGTTGGCAGCCCAAACCTCAAGTTCAGAGTCAGAATAAAAATAGCGGTAACCAGCAGTTAAGCCATGGAAGCGAACATAGGCAGTTGAAGAAGTTACCACCATTTTGGGTGGAACTTGCTTAGACGAGACGAGACACAAGATGACCTTTTTTTGACGAAGGAGATCATAAACAGCTTCATTATACCAACTGGGATGTCTAAATTCGATCACATTCAGAAAACGAGTTTCTAGCTGGGCAAGAAAATCTTCAAGCAGGGGAAGGTCAATCCGAAGAGAAGGGGGCAGTTGAAAAAGGAGGCAGCCGAGTTTTTTACCTAGCGATTGGGCTAAAATGTACATGTATCTTAAATCAGCCTTAATTTCCCGCAATTTTTTCAAATGAGTGATGCGACGATTGGCTTTGAGGCTGAAGGCAAAGTTATCAGGAGTCAATTTAGCCCAATGTTCCATGGTTTCAGGCTTAGGGAATCGGTAAAAAGTCATATTTATTTCTACTGTTGAAAAATACTGGCTATAAAAAGCTAGCCATTGTGAAGGGGATAGATCTTCAGGATAAAAGAGGCCACGCCAACCACGGTAGCTCCAGCCAGAAGTCCCAACTTGAAATTTCATCTAAATCTAGAATAAAAAAAAGAGCTGGCCGAGGCAAATTAAGTTTTACTAAATTAATAAAATAAAAGAGTAAAATAGATGAGTTTTTCAGAAAAAAAGGGTCGATTTGGCCTGATTGGGACTATTACTTGGGATACTGTTGAATTAGCTTCTGGCAAGAAGTGGCAGGGGCCGGGTGGAATTCTATATCAGGCAGCTACTCTCTGTGCTCTCGGCTTTGAGGTTAGCCTTATCTGTCAGGTGGGTGAAGAAATATGGCCAAAAATTAGGACAATTATTAAGTCCTGGCCTGGTCTTATAACCGAAGGGATTAAAGTTGTTCCCGGATTAGGCAATCAAGTTTACCTCTATTATCCGAAGAAAGGAGAAAGGAAAGAAAAATTGAAGTGGGCTGTTCCGCCTCTCCGCTTTCATCAAATTTTTCCGGTTCTTAAGAGTTTAGATTTTTTGCTTGTCGTGTTTAACTCTGGATTTGATCTTGATTTTTATACTTGGCGCCAAATTATTAAAGCTGCCTGTTGTCCAATCTGGCTTGATATCCATTCCCTTGTTTTAAGCTCGAATTTCGGAGACAGGAAGTATGAAAGCTTAGAAACGTGGCCGGCTTGGGTGGATGGGGTTAATTATCTCCAGGCCAATGAAAGAGAAGCCGCTTGTCTTCTTGGTCGACCCAACAAACAGCTTTCTTCCAAGGAGCTCGATTTATTAGCACAAAAAAGTCTAGCCTTAGGTCTTGAAGCTTTGTTTGTGACCTTAGGGAAAAAAGGAGTCTTTGTAGCCACTGCTGATCGCGGTAAAAACCTTGAGCTTAGCGAAAAAAGACAAGTTGTGGACACAACTGGCTGTGGGGATTGTTTAGCAGCCGCCACAGCGGCTAAGTTATACCAAGGCGAATCCCCCTTGGAAGCAGGGCGATTTGGTCTTTTTCTGGCTAGCCAAGCAGCTAGGGTAAAGGGAGTAGCTTCGACCTATCGATTGATTGATCGACTCATTGATAATTTAAAAAAAAAATAAAACTTAGCCAATTTAATTTTTTTGGGGGTAATTAAATTTAAGTTTAAGGGTGAATAGGTTAACATCAGGAGAAGATATTATCTTGAAAGTTTATCCGGAACAATATTAAGCCCTTTTTGTTGATAACTGAGCTTCTCTATGATATTATTTATTTAATGGCCGAGATATTAAAAAGCCATTATTTTTCCGATTATCTTAAGCCTTCTCAAGTTATTTATGACCTAAAGGCCACCAATAAAATTGAGGCCTTTGAAGAGCTGCTTGATGTTCTTCTTAAGAACAAGCTTATCCAGAATAAACAGCTAATTTTAACCAGATTAATTGATCGCGAGCGTCTGGAATCGACTGTTTTGGCTGAACATATTGCGGTTCCTCACGCTCGTGTTGATACTGGCAATCGGATTGCTGTGGCCATTGGCCGCTCTTCCAAGGGCATTGCTTATGATTCTCAAGATAAAAAAGTTCATTTGGTAATTCTTATCGTCTGGAATCCAGTTATTCCTGGCCTTTTTAATCATCTTTTTGCTGGCCTGGCTCGCTATTTACGTGAACCTGAATTTAGAACTAAAGTTATTAATGCCCGTGATCGTCATGAGTTTTATCAAGTTCTTTCGGAAATTGTCATCAGTTTGCCCAAAGATGACCGTCTAGTTAGCCGAGCAAGTCTGCTGAAGAAACTTCAAGATATTGAAGTTAAGAAAAGGCGGGCTACAGGGACTCAGCTTAAGGAGCTTGAAAAGAAAGCCAGCTTGATTCGGGAAGAACTTGACCATGCCACTTTAACCCGGTTTGATCGGCTGATGGAACGTTATGGTTATGCGGTGGCTGAAGTAGAAAGTGGCGTTTGCCAGAGCTGTAATATTAACGTCGCCACGGTGATGAGTTCAGCCATTGAGGGTTCTAATGATATTTATATTTGTGAAAATTGTGGTAAATTTCTCGTCGCCTCGAGTAAGCCAGTCAGGGATAAAATAAGAGAAACTGCTTCAAAAAAAATATCAAAAAAGAAATAATTAATTTTATGAAACTCTAATTTGATATTAAATGGTTAAAATTCTATCGCCAAACCTCTTTAACTAAAGGCTGAGGCTTCATCAATTTAGCTACAGGGAAGGTTTCAAACCGACGTCCCCACTCGGGAACAAGATAACGATCAAAGAAATTCCAGACAAAAAGGCCATCGTCGCTTTCAGGTTCCAAAAGATAAGCGACCAAGCGACCGAGCGGCTGAGCTGTAGTTACTAAGAAAGTACCTGCTGGAAAATCTCGAGTTTCAGTTCGAAACTCTCCCTTGAGAGTATTAAGTCGGTGTCCTTGAAAGGGTCTTTCAGCTGCTTTTAGTTCTTTGAGTTCAAAAATTTCTACCTCAAGTCGAACACCTTGAGTCAGTCGCTCCACAATAATCCCATGCTGACGGATTTTATTAATAATTTCTAAGTCATTTACAGTGATCAAATAAGCATAGGGGAGACGAACAGATCTTTTCGGAATAAAATCAGCGAGATAAGGAACTGTATAGGTTTTCTTTTTTTCAGTTGGCTTTATTTGAGGGAAACCGCCTTCACGGGGAATAATTTCCATTTCATAACCTTTGATAAGAATAGGCTGAGGCAATGGTTTGAGGTCAAACTCGACTGCGAAAAGGTCTTTATCAGTTGGATTCAGACCGGTGGCGATAGTTTTTCGATCTGCCTCTGTTACTAACCTCTTTATTTCTTCGGCCCGACTATAGGTTTCGTCAAGAATTGCTCGAAGGAAGTTATAGCAAGCCATAACTCTGTCTTTAAAGGGAGCATAGACATAATTTTCATCGAGGATTGAGAGACGATTCCGTAAACCTATATAGTTAGTTAAATATCGAGGTAGGTGGCTGAAAGTTCGCCAACCTTTCTCCATTTCTTTGAAATCCACTGGATCACCGTAGGGAATAGCCAAGGTTTTATATTTTTTTTCAAGGGTTTGCTTAATTGAAGGAAGCATCTTATCTCGTAAGTACACGAGAATTGACATGTCACCGTTGGGATTTAATGGCCAGGAATAAGTTACAAGTTCTTCATGATAGGAACCGTTGGTGGTATGACAATCCACAAAAAGCGATGGATCCCAGCGCTCAAGAACATTAGTAATAAGTCCTTGCAGTTCTGGGCTTTCAAGTTTCATGGCGTCGCGGTTTAAATCAAGGTTCTGACCGTTAGGTCTTATACCCACGCCTTCTTCTGGTCCTGGTTGATTTCGTCTATTTTGGGGACTAATTTTTTCATTACCATCAGGATTGAAATTAGGCGTGATAAGAATAATTAAGCGGTCAAGATAAGGGGGCTTTTCAGCTGAAAGAAGATCGCGGGCTAACATCAAGGAAGCCTCTTTACCTTCTACCTCGCCCCCATGAATATTGGCTTGAATATAAACCACAAGCCGGGAATCAAACCGTAATTCTCGTGGTGAAACTGGCACTGGATGGCCAATAATTAGCAAAGGGATTGGCCGCCCCTCTGTACTAAAAGCTAAATTTTCGACTCGAATTAAAGAACTTTGTTTTTGAAGCGCTTGAATAAAGGCTAAGACATCCTCGTGCCTGGAGGTGGCTTGATAATTAGTTTGTTCAGCTCTGGTCAGAGGCCATTTTGGTTGACCGTGAAGATAATTAATGATGAGAATAAGAAAAATCAGCAAGAGCCAAAAGATGAAAGAGTTTTTCCTCTTTCTGCTCATCTCTTTATCTCCAGATAAATTTAAAAATTGATTTTATTTTATCCTTTTTTTTTGTTCAAGAAATTTCCACCTATAAAACTTAATGTAATTAAGGCTAGCTTAAATCAAAAAATTTAGTTCTGAAGACTTGATTTTCAAAATGATGTAGCCAAACGGACGAGAACTTGGAGAAGCAAATTAGCTCCTTTTTCCAAGTCCTCCCAACGTATGGCTTCTTCAGGCGAATGGCTGAGGCCATTTATGGAAGGAATAAAAATCATTGCGGCTTCGGTTATCTTAGCTAAAATTTGGGCATCATGACCAGCGCCGCTTATTAATTTTAAATAAGGATAATTAAGATTACGGACTTCCTCTTCTAATAAAGCCAGAAGACGGGATGACATTGGTGTTGGTTCAGTTGAGTCAACCAGCTGATAATAAAATGAAAGCCCTCTCGTTATTGCTATTTCTTGAGCGAGTCCAATGATCTTTTTCTCGAGGTCTATAAGATTTTCCCTTTCCGGATGCCTTAGATCAAGGGTAAAGTCAGCTTGGCCAGGAATAGAGCTAAAAGAGCCAGGATGAAGTTGAACTCGACCAATTGTTAGCCGACCATCTTCATCTTCAGCAGCTACGAGTCGTGTCGCTCTAACCGCCAATTCAGCTAGGCCAATAAAAGCATCTCGCCGAAGTTCCATAGGGGTGGTGCCAGCATGGCTAACCTGACCAGAAAATGTGGCCTGGTAGAGACGTTTACCGGTAATTTTAGTTACTAAGCCTATAGGCACAGCCTCCAGATCAAGAAGTTCGCCTTGTTCGATATGAAGTTCAAGGTAGGCTAAAACTTTTGGCGCTTCATTTTTTGCCCTCAAAATAGACTCAAGGCTAATGCCTGTTCCTTCTAAGATATTTTGGAGAGGCTGGCCAAAATTGGTTTGACCTCGACGAAGAATTTCTTCATTGAGGGTGCCAGTAAAAGCCCGACTGCCAAGGAAATCGCCAATTATATTTCCTTCTTCATCAGTGAAGGCCACTACCTCTAGGGGGTAATAAGGGACGATTCCTTTTTCTTGAATAGTTCGAAGGCATTCCAAAGCGCTGACCACTCCACAAGTGCCATCAAAACGGCCGCCATTGATGACTGTGTCTAAATGAGAACCGACCAAAATAACTGGTTCTTCCAATTTACCTCTTAATCGCCCAAAAATATTGCCTGCCCCATCTTCTCGTATTTCCAGAGAGGCTTCATGAAGTCTTTTTTTTAACCAAGCTCGAGCTTCCAAATCAGCTTGGCTAAAGGAGGGACGACTCACTCCTCCTTTGAGGTCACTTCCAATTCTTCCTAGCTCTTCGAGATCCCGTTGTAATCTTTGTATATTTATGGCTAAGTTCATAATAAACCTCGCTTTTCAACTAAATGATGAATTTTCCAGCCCCTTTCAGCTAGAACTTGAATGAGGAAACGACGATGACAGCGGCCAAAATATTTTTCAGCACACATTATAGCTGTTCTCTTTTTTTGAGCTTTAATCTCAAGTTCTTTTAAACCGTGGTTGAATGCAGGAGTTTTCATCCAAGATTCATAGCCACCTTGGCGAAAACCGCCAAGGTTTTCACCCATCCAGATGTATTCAATTCCTGACTTTTCTAGGTTGCTTCTAAGATTTTCTTGGCAAAAATGGGGCGAAAGCCTTGAATAAGGAAACCGCCTGATGTCAATAAGACACTCAATTTCGTTTATTTTAAGCAAATCCAAAAAAGCAGTCCAGGATAGAGTAGAGTGACCAACCTCCCAGATTTTTTTCTGGCAGTTAAAAATTAAACTCACCAGCTCATCCTGACAATTTAATCTCTTTTGAGCAAACAAACCATATCCCGGACAGCTTTTTCAACCCCAACAATAGCTGATCTAGCGACGATAGCAAAGCCAATGCTTAGTTCTTCGATTTGCGGGATGGCGACAATAGGTTTCACATTATAATAATCAAGGCCATGACCAGCATGAACTTCCAGACCGAGCTCCTCTGCCAAAATAGCCGCTTCTTTAATGGCCTCAAGGGCTTTTTTTCTGGCTGATTCTGGTTTTAATTCGGCATAGCGACCAGTATTGATTTCGATTAAATCAACCCCCGCCTGCCTGCAAGCTTTAATTTGATCATTTAGGGGATCAACAAAAATACTTACTCTTATTTTAGCTTTTTTAAGAACTTGAATGAAGGGAATAAGTTGCTTCAGTTGCCTCTTGACATCAAGACCACCTTCAGTTGTCAACTCCTCAGGTCTTTCTGGAACCAGAGAAACTACATCTGGTTTAATTCTTAAGGCAATTTTTTTCATTTCTTCGGTTGCGGCCATTTCGAGATTGAGCTTAGTTTTGATAACCTCCCGAAGAAGACGGAGATCTCTTTCCTGGATATGTCGTCTATCTCCTCGAAGGTGGGTTACTATGCCCATGGCCCCAGCTTGTTCAGCCAATAAAGCCACGAAGACAGGATCAGGCTCAGTACTTCTCCGAGCCTGACGTAAGGTAGCAAAATGATCAATATTAACGGCTAGTCTCACTTCTTTTTTTAATTTATCCATTAGTCCTTCCTCCTTGAAAATTATTGGTTATATAAAAGAAATGAAGCTAGACATCCAAAATTTCTGGCTTTTATTATCCAAGATATTTTTTAATTAAGGCTGCAATTTCTTGAGCCGATTGTTTAACTAACTCTTCATCTTCCCCCTCCACCATCACCCTGACTACAGGTTCAGTTCCTGAATAGCGAACCTCAATTCGTCCAAAAGGCCCAAGCTTTTCCCTAATTAGCTTAATGGTTGTTTCAAAACCAGGGATTTCCGAGAAGTTAGTTTTTCGGCTGACTGGAACATTGATTAAAAGCTGGGGAAACTCAATTAAATCAGCCGCTAATTCTGAGAGCTTCAAACCACTTTCGATCATGGTTTCAACTATTTTAAGGCTAGTTAGGAGTCCGTCGCCAGCTGGAAGGATATCCAAGAAAATGGTATGGCCAGAACGTTCTCCTCCGAGACTTGCTCTCCGGCGAAGCATTTCTTCAAGAACATATCGATCGCCAACTTTGGAGCGGATTAATTTTAAACCAAGTCTAGATAAGGCAATTTCAAGCCCCATATTGCTCATGACAGTGGCGACAATGTAGGGGGAACGTAATTTTTTTCTTTGTTGAAACCACCGGGCTTGAATAAAAAGAGTAAAATCGCCATTTAGAATACGGCCTTTTTCATCAACCAAAATCGCTCGATCGGCATCGCCATCATAGGCTACACCTAAGTCGGCTTGCTCTTGGAGAACTTTTTTGCTTAAACCCTCAGGGAAGAGACTACCGCAATTGGCATTGATGTTGCGACCGTCGGGTTGATTATTAATCACTTTAACTTGAAAGCCAAGTTGGTCGAAAAGATGGGGGGCAATTGTTGAGCTAGCGCCATTAGAGCAATCAATAACAATTTTCAGGCCGGTTGAAAGTCGCCCTGGAATGAAATTTTGGCTTAGAAATTGAAGATAATCCTTTTCTAAATCAATCTGAAAATTTTTCTTTATGAAAAAATTTTCTAATGCCAACTGATTTGCCTTAAATTTTTGGTCAAAACTTTCATAATTTTTTTCAAGAATCATTTTTTCAAGGATTTCTTCTTGGCTGTCCTTTAATTTGAAGCCATCACTCTGAAATATTTTAATTCCATTATCTTCATAGGGATTATGTGAGGCAGAGACAACAATTCCAGCCTCGTATCTGTGTAGACGGGTAAGAAAAGAAATTGCCGAAGTAGGTAGAACCCCTGCTAATTCAGCTAGGCCGCCAGCTGAAGCAATTCCTTCAGCTATAACTTTGGCTATCCATGGACTCGATTCTCTTGGGTCCCAACCGATCAAAGTTCTTGGTTGGCTTGTTTTGTTTTTAAATAAATAAATCAAGCTTTTTCCTAAATTGAAGATGGTCGGATAATCAAGGGGATATTCGCCAGCCCGGGCCCTGACTCCATCTGTTCCAAAGAGTTGTCCCATTTTGCCTCCCAAAATCAGCCCAATTATATTTGAAGCTCCTTTTTTTGCCAAGAGAAAAAGCTCTTGTTTGGTTAACAGAAAGAGAAACAAAAAAGAAAAGGGTTATTTTTTTTTGGGCGCAGGCAAATCAGTTTCTTTTTCTTGAACATAAATTCTAACTCTTGCCTTAGTAATAGAAGAGGCGAGGCGAAGCTCAGCTCGAGGAAGAATAAGGTCAGCTTCAAATTCAGTTGGTTGAGTCAATAGAGAAATATCAATAGGAGAAGTTCTGACTTTATCCTTGGCTTTTACTCGGCTCTCAGGCCCCCGAACAATGACCTGAGTTGGGAAGACTTCAATTTTAGTTAGCTGATAACGTTGGTTAAGAACTCCGACTAGCGTAGGTGAAACTTCAAGAGTGACTTCTTGGGACTTTTCTAATTTAATTCTGACTTTATTCGGTGAAATGCTTACAACCTCCGCCCCTGCTGGTAAGCTGACCATGGAAGGATTGATAGGATATTCTTCCTGAAGGAGGGAAGCTTTTTCGAGATTAAGTTTTACAAAAACATTATTGGAAGTTATCTGTCCAATGATTCTGTTGGGGGCTTTAATTGTTACATCCACGGTTGCAGGTGGCTTCTCAACTATTTCGAATTCACTAGGGAGATTATAAGTTTCAAGAGAAGCTGGAATAGTTTTGATGGAAAATGTTTTTTCTTCAGGGACTAAAGTTATCCAAAGAATGAATGCGAGGATAAGCGAGAAGATTTTTAATTCCCAATTACGAACCAAGAGATTTTTTAACCAGCGCTTCATTGATTTTTTAGATATTTTAAAATTTTGGTCTTCAAATTTTCTCTATCTGGCATTTTTTCCAGACGCCCTCCTCTGGCTAAAGAAATGGTCCCAGTTTCTTCAGAGACAACGATAACCAGAGCATCTGTTTCCAAAGATAGGCCAAGAGCCGCTAAGTGCCTAGTTCGAGTGAGTAAATCAAGAGGAGGGGAGCTTGAAGGTAAAGGAAGTAAGCAGCCGGCCGCCACAATTTTATCGCCCTTTATAATCACTGCTCCATCATGAAGGGGTGAATGAGGCGTAAAAATATTGACTAGAAGGTCTCTCGAAATTAGAGCTTCAAGCCTGGTGCCACGATCAGCGTAACTTTCCAAGGAAATATCTTTTTCAATTGCCATAAGGGCGCCAATTTTGCGATGAGCGAGATAATCCACGGCCATTAAAACCTCTTCCAATCTTTCTTCAAAAGAACGGAGAATAAGAGGACGGCGGAAAGTATAAGAGCCCAAGCCAGTTAAAAAACGACGAATTTCACCTTGGAAAAGGACAATAACAGCAATGATGAAATAATTAAGGAAATTTTTTACTAGCCATTGAGAAACCACAAGTTTTCCCCACTTGGAGGCGAGATAAAAGAGGCCAACAACAGCGATTCCGATAGCCATTTGATAGGCCTTTGTATCTTTGATTAAAAGAAGCAAGGAGTAGATGATTATAGCTACAAAGAGAATATCAAGACAATCACCCAGGGTAATGTGCTTGATAAGGTTAATTATGGTTGCCATTAATACTAAACCATGCTTTCAATTGTCTTTTTTTTCTGAGGCCAAGAAGGCTCGGAGGCTAAAATGGCTTGAGCTACTTTCAAAGCTCGGTTAATAGCAAGGGGATCATGAACGCGAAAAATGGAAGCCCCTTTAAGGAAACTTATAATGATTGAAGCTATTGTTCCCTCAAGTCGATCTTCGGGCGGAAGGTCGAGGATTTGGCCAATAAACGATTTACGGGAAACACCGACAAGAATAGGACGGTTGAGAAAAAGAAAAGAATCAAGAGAATTGATAAGCCTAAGATTATCTTCCAAGCGTTTACCAAAACCAATTCCTGGATCAAGGATGATCTGCTCGAGCCTAATACCAGCTTCTAAGATGGCGGCCAGTCTTTCTTGGAAAAAGGAAATAATCTCCGCCACCACATCATCGTAGTAGGGATTAAGCTGCATGGTTTTGGGGGTACCCTTCATGTGCATTAAAATTACTCCAGCTTGGCTTTGAGCGACTAATTGGCTCATTTCAGGGTCAGCTCTTAAGCCACTGATATCGTTGATTATTTCAACTCCCTCATCTAAAGCCGCCTTCGCGACGATGGCTTTAGTGGTGTCAATCGAAAGTAAACATTTTAGATTCGGTCTGATAGCTTTTATGACCGGAATAACTCGTCTTAATTCTTCTTCGGCTGGGATGGGGTCAGAGCCAGGGCGGCTGCTTTCACCCCCAATGTCCAAAATATCTATTCCCTGTTCGGCTAATTCGAAAGCTCGAGCGATGGCTTTTTCTTGAGCGTAAAAACGACCTCCATCATAAAAGGAATCAGGAGTTATATTGAGGACCCCCATTAACCAAGGTCGAGTCCCGATTATAAAATTTTTACCTCTTACTTCAAAAGGATAATTCATTTCTTTTATTCAGATTTTTTTAAGATTGTTCTTGGTTACTTTCTTCTGGTCCCGAATTTGAAGTTCTTTCTTTAGCTATAGTGGTGGCTAGAGTTGGCTGGGGAGAAATTCTTTTTTCGCCTGGAAAGATAATTGTCGGTTTAGGTTTTTTTATTCGGCCGACAATTTGAGCAATTTCATCAGAATCGAGAACTTCTTTTTCAAGCAGCGCTTTAGCCAGGCGAATTAGTTTCCGTCTATTCTTTTTAAGCAATTCTTCAGCGCGGTGATAATTACGACTGATAATTTTTTTTACTTCTTCATCAATGAGTTCCGCTGTTCTTTCACTGAAATTCCTATGAGCGGCTAATTCTCTGCCCAAAAAGATTAGATCATCCCGTTCACCAAAGGTGAGCGGACCTAAATCAGACATACCCCATTGACAGACCATTTTGCGAGCAATTTCTGTTGCTTTCTCAAAATCAGATGCGGCTCCGGTGGTAATTTTGTTGAGAAAAAGCTGTTCAGCCACGCGACCGGCCAAAAGAACTGAAAGTTGAGCTTCAAGATAGTCTTTACTGTAAGTATAACGGTCATCAAGAGGAAGTTGTTGGGTAACCCCAAGAGCTAATCCTCGAGGAATAATGGTAACTTTATGAATTGGATCAGCTTCAGGAATGAGGGCCGCTACCAAAGCATGACCTGCTTCGTGGACAGCGGTACATTTTTTTTCTTCATCGCTGATGATCATACTCCTTCTTTCAACGCCCATCAAAACTTTATCTTTAGCATATTCCATATCAGCCATGGTAACCTTATCCTGACCTTTACGAGCGGCAATTAAGGCAGCTTCATTAACAAGATTAGCTAGATCAGCCCCGGAGAATCCAGGAGTTGAACGAGCGATAACTTTGAGATCGACATCCTGATCTAAAGGAATCTTGCGGGTATGAACTTTAAGGATTTCTTCTCGACCTTTGACATCAGGCATATTAACGACGATTCGGCGGTCAAAACGACCAGGTCGAAGTAAAGCGCTGTCAAGGATGTCCGGCCGATTGGTTGCTGCAATGACAATAATTCCCTCATTGGAATCAAATCCGTCCATTTCGACTAGAAGTTGATTCAGAGTTTGTTCCCGTTCGTCATGACCACCACCAAGTCCGGCGCCTCGTTGTCGGCCGACAGCATCGATTTCGTCTATAAAAATAAGGCAGGGGGCATGCTTTTTGCCTTGCTCGAAAAGATCGCGAACGCGCGAAGCTCAAACCCCAACAAACATTTCGACAAAATCAGAGCCACTAATGGAAAAGAATGGTACCCCAGCTTCCCCAGCCACGGCT
>JAOAFQ010000185.1 GCA_026416195.1 Candidatus Aminicenantota bacterium
GATATAACAGCCTTGAGAATGGAAGCTAATTGTAATCTCACTTGACGCTGATGATGGGGCGGAAAGACCGAAATAATTCGGTTAATACTTTCAGGAGCATCAAGAGTATGGAGGGTACTCAGAACCAAGTGTCCAGTTTCAGCCGCCAACAGCGCTGTTTCGATAGTATCAAGGTCTCTCATTTCACCAACCAAAATGACGTCAGGGTCTTCCCGCAATGCGGCTCTTAATCCTCGAGAAAAATTACGAACATCAGTGCCCACCTCTCGCTGGCTAATAGTGCTTTTTTTATCTTTGTGCAAATATTCGATTGGATCCTCAATAGTAATAATGTGCTCTTTTCGATAGGTGTTGATATGATCAATCATAGCCGCAAGCGTAGTCGTTTTACCACAACCAGTAGTTCCTGTAACTAGAACCAGACCACGCTGATAAAGAGCAATTTTTTCAATAATTTCAGGGAGTAAAAGCTGTCTAATGGTTTTAACTTCCATTGGGATAATTCGCAAGGCAATAGCAATAGTCCCGCGTTGATAAAAGATACTCCCGCGAAAACGGCCAAAGCCAGGCAAACTGTAAGCTAAATCAATGTCTAGTTCCTCTTTTAATCTGGCTTTTTGATAGTCTGACATTAACTGATCAGCCAGCTCAAAAGTATCCTTTGAGGTTAAGCGGGGATAAGAAGTTAGGGGAATCAAATTGCCATGAACACGAATGATTGGATAATTACCTGCCTTTAAGTGAAGGTCAGAAGCATCTCTTTCAATAGCTACTTTTAACAGTTCATCAATATCCATTTTTACCCCCTTAAAATAAATGAATTTATATGTAAGTTAACCAACCATATGTATCTTCTCTTTCTCCGTTGATATAAGCAAAAAATTCTTTTTGTAATTGTTTAGTCACGGGACCGGGTTTCCCGGTCCCAATGATAATTCGATCGATTGATCTAATAGGGGTAATCTCAGCGGCTGACCCAGTAAAGAACACTTCATCTGCTATGTAAAGCATTTCCCTAGGAATTGTTTCCTCAATAACCGGGATATGCATCTCTTTAAGCAGAGTAATAACGGAGTCCCTAGTTATTCCTGGGAGAACCGATGAAGATAAAGGAGGGGTGTAGACCTTGTTATCAAAGACAAGAAAAATGTTTTCCCCACTTCCCTCGCTGATATGTCCCCTTATGTTTAAGGCAATACCTTCGCTATAGCCATCAACAAGAGCTTCCATTTTAATTAATTGGGAATTCATATAATTTGCTCCAGATTTAGCTAGGGCAGGAAAAGTATTGGGGGCCATTCGCCACCAGGAAGAAACTCGGACATCAACCCCTTTCTCCAAGGCCTCATCACCCAAATATTTTCCCCAATTCCAAACTAGAATAGCACAATCAATTGGATTAGGAAAGGGATCTACTCCTAAAGCACAATAGCCCCGATAGACTATAGGTCGGATATAACAAGCCTTCATTTTATTGGCCCGAACTGTATCAATTACAGCTTGACTGAATTGTTCCTCAGAATAAGGAATTTCCATCCGATAAATTTTACAGGAGTTATAAAGTCGACGAATATGAGCCTGAAGTCGAAAAATAGCTGTTCCCTTAGGCGTCTCATAAGCTCGAAAACCCTCAAAAATAGAGCTACCATAATGAATAACGTGAGAAGCAATATGAATTTTAGCCTCTTTCCAAGGAACTAATTGACCATTCATCCAAACTAAACCATCTTCTTTAAAAGGACTCATGGATGACTCCTTTTTTGAAAGATTTTAATCATGAATCTGGTCTGACGACCGTTCTCATGGTATCCCAATAAATCAATCAAGTCAAACCCAGTTCTATCTGACTTTTTCCCCACAATGGGGACACACTAGGGACTTAAGCGGTAAAGGGCGACGACAATTCCAGCAAACTCCAGCGCGTTGATTTTCTCTTGCTTTAATCCTCATCATTATATCTTCCAGCTCAGAAGTTCTCCCTTTGTCGCCTTTAATGGCTTCAAGTCGTCGGATAATCTCCGAAGCCCGTTGAATTCTTTCTTCCACTTTTGCGCTCAAGCATTGCATGATTAATTCATCAATTTCTCGAGGAATTCGATTGTTTTTTAATCTGGGGGGAGTAATTTTTCCTTGTTGGGATTTTTCTAGAATTTTAAAGGGATCAGGATCAAAGATAGGCGGATGCCCAATAAGCATTTCATAAAAAATGCAGCCAAGGGAATAGATATCAGAGGCGTAAGTGGCTTTGCCTAAAAACTGCTCAGGAGCCATATAAGGAGGGCTACCAATTCGAGTTGAAGCATAAGGAACGTTAGCTAACCAGGCTGACGTCCCAAAATCGGTTATTTTGGCAATCCCATCATCGGAAATGATGATATTAGAAGGTCTTAAGTCCCGATGAATAATTTTATGTTTATGGGCATGGTCTATACCTTGAGCCACCTGTCTGGTATAATCAATGGCCATTTCAAGAGAAAGAATTTTCTCCCTTTCGAGAATTTTTTCCAAGGTTTTACCTTTAACATATTCCATAACCATAAAAAAAACTTGTTTTTCCTTTTCCGCTCCAATAACCCGGACAATATTGGGATGATTCAAGGCTGCCTGAAGTCGTGGTTCTTTGAGTAGCTTATATAATTCCATTGATTGCTTGTGAGGAACTTTAATAGCTACTTTAATATCGAGCCAAGTATCTCGAGCTAAATAGACTGAACCAAAACCACCGCTCCCAAGAGGTCGAATAATCTCGTACTTACCTATTTTTTCGCCTTGAAGAAACATAATTAGGCATTCCAGAAATGAGTTAAAATGGAAGTTACAATTAACAAAGCGGTCTCGGCCCGATAAATTTTCTGACCTAAGCTTATGGGCTGAAAAGAATTTTTAACTAAAAGCTCTTCTTCGGTCTTTGTCCAGCCTCCTTCCGGACCGACACAGATGATTATTGAGCTAGGCTTAGGTTTCGAAACATCTTTAAATTCAATCAAAAGAATATCCTTTAAAAGCTCGCCTTCGTGTTCACTTAAAAAATATTTTTTTTCTTCCGAACAAAAGCGAATAACCTTTTCTAACTCTTGGGGAGAGGTAATTTCAGGAATAAAAGAGGACTGAGATTGCTTGGCCGCTTCTAGGGCTAGCCTCTGCCAACGTTTAATCCTCTTTCTGTCTCCCTCCTCAAAACGGACGACTGTTCTTTGGGTTATTAAAGGAATAATTTTGGAAACTCTCAGTTCAGCCATTTTAGCTATTACCCAATCCATCACTCGCGATTTTAGACAAGCTTGAGCGACTGTTATGAAGACATTAATTCTTTCTGGCTCTAATCTTTCTTCAAGACGAACAAGGGTTTTATTGCGTTCAATTTTCTCAATCCGGCCAGAAAATATTTCACCTTTTCCATTAAATAACCTAATCCTCTCCCCTTCTTTCAAGCGCAAAACCCGGGCTAAATGATGATGCTCTTGCCCATAAAGAAAAACTTGAGCCGAGCTAATTGTTTCTGAATTGAGAAAAAAATGGTGGATAGTCAAGGCTTGGTCCCTAATGAGTTCTTTCTTTGTATTTTAAAAAAATGCGTCGATCGACCGAATCAGGTTCTTCACCCCATTGCCGCGCTAATTCTCGAAGTAACTCTTTTTGCTCCTTAGTTAAATCCCTTGGCGTCTTAACAAAAACTTTTATTAATAAATCACCTCGGCCGCGGCCTCGGATATCCTTGATTCCTTTCCCTTTAATTTTAAAAACATGGCCTGATTGAGTTCCCGCAGGAATTCTTAAAATCTCGCTCCCTCCGTCAATTGTCGGTATTTCAATTGAAGCTCCTAAAGCTGCCTGAGTTACACTAATGGGAATCTCACAGATCAGATTATTTCCTTCTCTTAAAAAGAATTCGTGAGGCTTAATCGAGATAACTATATAGAGGTCACCGGCATAGCCTCCCTTTTCCCCAGGCTCGCCTTCACCTTCAATTCTAAGTCTGGCTCCATCCTCTATTCCAGCCGGAATCCTAACCTTTAAGGTTTTCTTGTGTTTAATTCGACCCGTTCCTTGACATTCCCGGCAAGGAGTAGTGATGATTTCGCCTTCTCCCCCGCAATGGGAACAAGTTCTCGTAATAATAACAAAGCCATGTTGGCTTCTGATTTGACCTCGTCCATGGCAAATGGGGCAAAGCGAGGGTTTTGTTCCTGGCTCGTGACCTTGGCCATGGCAAAAGGGGCATATTTCAGGGCGATTAAGTTTGATTTCCTTCTCTACTCCGTTGGCGGCCTCTTCGAGACTTATTTCAACTTCCATAACTAGATCTCGACCTCTCTGAGGCGATGGACGCCCTTTTCTTTCTTGAGAAGTAAAGAAATCGCTAAAACCGAAGAAACTACCTAAAATATCAGCAAATTCCTCAAATAGACTCGATTCAAAGCCAGTAAATCCAGTAAAGCCCTCTCCCCGTAAACCCTCATGACCGTAGCGATCATAAATAGCCCTTTTTTGGGGATCAGCAAGGACACTATAAGCTTCAGCCGCTTCTTTAAATTTTTCTTCAGCTTCCTTATTACCTGGGTTTCGATCAGGATGGTATTTTAAAGCCATTCTCCGATAAGCTTTTTTTATTTCTTCTTGGGTGGCGTTTCTGGAGATTCCAAGAATCTCGTAATAATCCTTTTTGGTCATTTTTTCCCTGGCAAGGCGAAAGGACGGTGTCTTTCTTTCAACGCGGCTACCTCGCCTCGGCTCAACCCTGCGGCATAATGAATTTCCATACTTTGTTCTCGGCCAGTTGCCGCCTCTCTGGCTGAAACCCGTAAAAGGCCATCCGCATCAATTTCAAAGGTAACATCAATCTGAGGAACACCAGCTGGAGCTGGCTCCAGTCCAATTAAATCAAACCAACCCAACGATTTATTTTGAGAGGCCAGAGGATTTTCTCCCTCAAGAACATGAATTCTCACTCTAACTTGATTATGTTCAACAGTGGTAAAAGCCATGGTTTTTCGTGTTGGAATGGTTGTATTTTTTTCAATGATTACTTGATAGCCATCGTTTTCGGTTTCGATTCCCAGGGAAAAGGGAGTGACATCTAATAAGAGAGCCAGATCAGTTATTTGCCCTTTAATGATTCCTGACTGAACAGCTGCTCCCATGGCGACAATTAAATCAGGGTCAATACCTGTTCTTGGTTCTTGATTAAAGAACTCAGCAATAACCTGGCGGAGATAGGGCATTCGAGTTTGGCCCCCAACAAGAATTACCTCGTCGATATTTTTTGGGCTAAGACGGGCATCAGCCAGAGCTTGTTCAATCAAAGGAATGGTTTTCCAGATAAGGTCACGGGTCAAATCCTCCAATTTGGCTCTGGAAAGCTTTTTAAAAATATGTTTTGAACCTGTTTCATCAATAGCAATAAAAGGCAGATTAATTTCCGTTTCTAAAACAAAGGATAGCTCTCTTTTGGCCCTTTCGGCAGCCTCCCTTATTCTTTGAAGAGAAAATTTATCAGCACTTAGGTCAAGACCACTTTCTTTTTTAAATTCATCAAGCAGCCAAGCGACGATCCGATTATCAAAATCCTCTCCGCCAAGATAAGTATCACCATTTGTACTTAAAACATGAAAAATGCCATCCTGAATTTCCAAGATAGTAATATCAAAGGTTCCACCTCCCATATCAAAAACCGCAACGGTGCAATTTTTGTTGGCCTCTAAGCCAAAAGCCAACGAGGCTGCTGTTGGCTCATTTATTACTCGTAAAACTTCAAGACCAGCAATATAAGCCGCGTCTTTTGTGGCCTGGCGTTGATGGTCATTAAAATGAGCAGGCACAGTTATCACTGCCTCATTTATTCTTTCTCCTAAATAAGCTTCAGCACAGGCTTTTAAATAAGATAAAATAAGGGATGAGATTTCTTGAGGTGAAATAATTTGATTGTCTATCGCAATCATAACATCGCCATTTGAGGCTGGCACTAAACGATAAGGAACTCTCTTTTTAGCTTCCTCAACTTCGGGCGAGTCGAACTTCCGACCTATTAGACGTTTAACTGCCGTAACTGTTCTTTCAGGATTAGCTACAGCCTGTCTTTGAGCTACATTGCCGACAAGAATTTGGCCGTCGGCCGTAAAGCTAACGGCTGATGGAGTTACTAAATGGCCATCAAGATTAGGAATTACTTCAGGCTTATTTCCATTTAAATATGCAATACAGGAATAAGTTGTCCCTAAGTCAATGCCAATAATAGGTGACATATTTTTATTGATTTTTTCTTGGAACGTAGACTTTAACTAAAGCTGGCCTCAACAACCGGTCATGAAGCCAGTAACCTTTCTGGAAAATTTCAGCCACTTCAGGCTCATCAATCCCATCCGCTTCTTCTGACATTAAAGCTTGATGAATAGTCGGATCAAATTTCTTTTCCTGACTTTCAACTGGTCTCACTCCTTGTTTTCGAAGAAGATCGAGCAACTGGCGGTAAATCATTATTACCCCCTCCTGAAAAGGCCGCCCATTGCTTTCATCCCTTGATTCAAGAGCTCGTTCAAAGTTATCAACTACAGTAAGTAATTCTTTTAGAAATTCACTTAGGCTAAAACGAGTGAATTCCTCTCTTTCTCTTTCAAGTCTTTTCCGAGCATTTTCCATTTCAGCTAATGCTCGTAGGTATTTTTCTTTCCATTCTTCTTTTTCTTTACGCAAATTTTTAATTTCGGTTTCCTTCTTCTGCACTTTAGCTTTGAGCCGTTTTATTTCTTCATCTTTAGGGTCAATTTCAACCTCAGCCTCTTTAATTTCCGTCTTTTGCTCTTCTTCACCAGCTTTTATGGAACTTCCATCCTTGGCTTCCTTTATTTTACCTTCTCCTGGCTCTTCTTGGGGAATAAATTCAATTGATTCGCCTTGATTGATTTCTATTTTTATCTCCTTCTTTTCAGTTTCAGAATTATCTTTTTTCACTTAAAATCTCCTTTAATGAGATTGACGTAAAGCCAAACTGAGGCGATAGGCTACCTTTTCAACAAGGGGAATGATCTCTCCATAAGGAATTCTTTTCGGTCCAATTATCCCCACAGTTCCTAGAACCTGATTTTCATAACCATAGTTTGAAACGACAAGGGAACAATCACTAATATCTAATAAATCAACCTCAGATCCAATCAAGACTTTAACTCTATCAAGATTAATCAATTCAGAGAGGAAACGAACGAGCCGAGCTTTTTCCTCAAAATCCTGGAAGAGAGATCTGAGTTTTTCCAAAGAGAAAAATTGTGATTTTTCTAGTAAATTGGCTGCCCCTTGAATGAAAATTCGGCTTTTTTCTTCTATGCGACTGGTGGAAGCTTTAAGAAGGTCAAGCATTTTACTCAATAAATCCTCATATTTCCAGCGAACGCGAGGTAATTCCCGTAACAAATAATCTCTCACAAAAACCAAATTACGGAAGCGAAAATTTTGATTGATGTAAAAGGCAGCTCGATCAAGCTCACTTTGGGTAAATTTTTCCTCGGTTTGGACGATATCTGTAAAGACGAGATTATTAGCGGTCGTTAATATAATCAAGACTCGATTTTCGCTAATAAGAAGGAATCTCAAGTGGTGAAAAATTAGTTTGGAAAGGGGTGGTGAAAGCACAAAGCCTAAATTGTGGCTATGCTCAGCTAGAACTCGGCTGGCCTGAAAAAAAAGGGAATCAAGATGGCCCTCAGTCGGCCAAATCTCAGGTCCCCCCCTAAGAAAAGAATCTTTTGCCGGCTGGCATTTTTCGAGCAGACAGTTAACATAAAACCGCAGCCCCTTATCTGTAGGGATACGACCAGCTGAGGTATGGGGTTGGTAAAGGTAACCAAGTCTTTCTAGTTTGGCCATAATATTCCGGATGGTGGCTGGAGAGGCTTTGATAACCTTTAAGGAAACAATATGACCAGAACTTATAGGCCGTCCCAACTGAAGATAACTCTCGACTAAAGAATGGAGAACAATTTTTTCCTTTTCTTTCAACAAATGGCCCATCATTTTAATCTTACTGTGTAAAATTTTATAGCATTAAACCTTGAATATTGTCAATTAACACTTGCCCCTTACTTCTAGCTACTCCGTTATATCAGGTAGAAGAATTGACCTCTCCTCCTCAAATTGGTCTACTCAGAGGCTAGCTACAGGGAATATAAAATTAGGCAAGTCAAGTTTAGTTAACTTATTTTGAATTATCCTTACTGCGTTTCTGTTCCGACTGACAAATTGAGCTACCCGGCCGAGTAAAATGCCGATAAATTAAAAAAGTAGCAATCAGAGAAATCAGAAAAATTGCCCCTGGAATAATCAGACCAAAAATTAGGCGATCATTCACCCTTGCTCCTCCTTCTTTTTCTGTAAGAAAAATAGGCCAGGAGTAACCCTAAAAAAGATATCCCATAGGCTATAGTTAATCCAAGAACAACAAAAAGCCCCCTACTCATTTTCCTTCCACCTAACAACCATTTCTAATCTTTCTAAATATTCTTTTTGTTTCTTCTCATATTCGGAAGATACAGCCTTTAATTTAGGATCAATGAGATAATGGAGAAAAACGGTCGCTCCTATCCCTAGGAGAAAAAGGACCAATCCCTCCAATTTAAGAAAAATTAATAGAGCCAAACCTATCATTAATAAAGCATAAGCTATTGGTGAAACAATGATAGCGACCCAATCCTCTTTGGTCCATGATTCGGCCTCTTCTGGCTTCCATTCGCGCCTTAATCCGAGAAATTTCTTTTTGTTTATCATTTAGCCTCCCCTTGAATTAAGCCTAGCCTCAAGGCTTCCAATTTAATAGGTTTCCACCAACCAAGAGGTCTGGTCATGGCATAATATTTAGCCAGATGAGTTTTATCTTCGGGAGGGGTAAGTAGGGTCACAGGAATATAGACAAAAGCTGTCAGGACCATAAGGACCCAAAATTGCAAGTAATCAGGTAACTCAGGAATAAGCTTGAAGGCCGGGAGAATCCAGACAATCAGCCAACTAAAGCCAAGATTAGCGATCCAAGCTGAAAGATAGCCCCAGCTATTAAATCGCCACCAGACTACCTGGAGAATATTTGGTAGCCACATGCCAGCCCCCATAATCCACAAGGCAAAAATTAGCCACCGCGTTATTTCTTCCATCATTAGACCATATATGAAAGAGCCGAGAAGAAGAATAGCTGTGGCCACTCTTCCGGCAAAAACTAAGGTTTTTTCGCTTGCTTCTGGCTTAATGTAATGATGAAAGATATCACGAGTAAGATAAACCGCCCCTAGATTAAGATGAGTTGAAATGGTAGAGAAATGAATAGCGATAATTCCAGCAAAAAGAAAACCCATCATTCCTGAAGGAATATGTTCAAAAGCGATCCGATACCAGGCCATCTCATACTGCTGGGCTTCAGTTATCCCTGGATAAAGAACAAAAAAAGCGATTATAGCCGCTGCCCAAAAGGAGTTACGAGTCAAGGTTAAGGCTGTCCCCCACCAAATTGAATAGGCTGCATCTCTGACTGTCTTCGAAGATTGAATCCTTTGAGCTTCGGCATACCAGTCAATACTAGTGCCCATGCCAAAACCACCAAGGATGGCGATAAAGATCATAGTCAAAAACCAAGCCACAGGAAAATCACCACTAAAAAAACCAGAAAAATGAAAGGGGTTAAGGCGCCAGCTTTCACCAAGGGCTTCTAATTTCGATATAATCCCAGCTGGACCGCCGGCCACTCGTACCCCCCAAATTGAAGCAAAAACAATAAGAAAAAAAGCAATTATACCCTGCTGAAAATCAGCCATGACCACGCCCCAATAGCCAGCAGAAAGAACATAGAGAGCCACGATAAGCGAAGGAATTATCAGGCCAATCCAATTATCCCAGCCAAAAAGATAATTACAGAGCTTTCCCATAGCCATACTAACCCAACCAAGAATGAACATATTAAGAAAAGAGCCCCAACCTGACATCCAACCTCGAAGCAACTCGGCACCTAATCCGCTATAACGGAGACTTTGCCATTCTGCTTGAGAATAAGCCAATGAACGTCGAAAAATTCGGGCGGAAACAAAAGCAGCAACAGCACACCAAGCCGAAAAAAAGGTATACCATAAGCCTCTGAGACCATATTTGTAAATAACACCACTTACCCATATGGGGGTGTCGGTGGCAGTGTGAGTAGCATAAACACTTATTCCTGGAATCCACCAAGGTAGTCCCCGACCAGCAAGAAAAAAGTCGGCTTCAGACCTTTTACCTAACCGATAAAAAATAAGGCCACAGCCAGTCATTAAAACTAAATACAAAACTAGCCACATCCAGTCTAAAGGACTGAAATGAATCATTGCTTCCCTACCCTCAACAATTTCAATTTTTTCCCTCTATCTTAAAAAAAAAGGGAGGTCAAATAAATTAATTGCTCTTTCATAATAATCGACAGCCAGCATAGCCAACAACTTCCCGATAATCACCTGTGACGTCACCTGAAGTTTGGTAAAGAATTAATTCTCCTCGGCTAGCACCTAACTGCTTACAGGCAATAAGAACAGAACAAGTTGGCTGAAAGCCACACATTGAAATATTTTCTCGGAGGACAATATCATACAGCCCTCGAGCATCAAGGTTTTCAATTTTTTTAATTGCCAAGAAATCCTTTTTTTCAGCCTCTTTCTGGCTAAGGTAATGACTCATATCCGTAGAAGCTACAAGAAAAGTCTCTTGTTTTTCTTCTTTCACCGCTTGGGCCAAGGCCAAACCGGCTTCTTCAAGCGAAGAAAAATCAGCTTCCGGTGAAACACAAATAGGAACAATCATGATATCAGGCCGAAAATACTGAAGAAAAGGAACTTGAACTTCGAGAGAATGCTCAAAAGCATGAGCCCTTGGTTCATCCTCAAAAAGGGATGAGATGGCCATTAAGCGAGAAGCCAATTCGGCATAGATCTTGACTTCGCCCAAAGGAGTTCGCCAAACCCCGCTTCCTTGAAGAGCAAAAAGAGAGTTTATTCCTCGATGACTCGGGCCAAGGATGACGGCAATGGGTGGAATATCAACTGAGGCAAAAACGGCGGCCGCAACTTGACCAGAATAGACATAACCAGCATGAGGAGAAACTATTCCAAAAGCTTTCTTTTTTTCCGACTCTTTTGGGATTAACCCTGAAATCATTTTCCTCAGTTCTTCAGCTCTACCCGGATAAAAATAGCCCGCAACCGCAGGCTGGCGGATCATTTCTGCCTCCTTTCCTTCAAAAAATATTCTGATTCAAGGATAAAGTCAATTTCAAATTTAAACAGTTAAATGAGATTTATTGACTCTCAAGAGCGTTGCTTTCATAATAAGAAAGCTATGATTCGCTTTTTCAATACTCTATCTGGCAGACTTGAAGTTTTTGAGCCCCTTCGTCCTGGTGAGGTTCGCCTTTATACCTGTGGACCAACCGTTTACGATTACGCCCATATTGGCAATTTTCGGGCCTACATTTTTGAAGATTTATTGAAGAGGTTTCTCCTTTATTCGGGCTACCGGGTCTTTCATGTCATGAACATTACTGATGTGGATGATAAGACTATCCGTAATTCTCAAGCTCAAGGACTTACCTTAGCGGAATACACTCAAAAATACATTAACGCCTTTTTTGAAGATATCAAGGTTCTGAATATTCTACCAGCGGATGTTTATCCTCGAGCGACCGAACACATACCGGAAATGGTCAATCTGATTAAAATATTACTGGCTAAAGGGTTTGCTTATGAAAAGGATGGGTCTATTTATTACAGCATCGCTCGTTTTCCAAGCTATGGCCAACTGGCCAAAATAAAACCTGAAGAATTAAAACCTGGGGCTCGGCTCGAAGCAGATGAATACGAGAAAGAAAGAGCTCATGATTTTGTTCTTTGGAAGAAAAGAAAAGAAGGAGAGCCTTTCTGGGAGACTGAGTTAGGACCGGGTCGGCCTGGCTGGCATATTGAGTGCTCAGCCATGAGTATGAAATATCTCGGTGAAACCTTTGATCTTCACTGTGGTGGGGTTGATAATATTTTTCCCCATCATGAAAATGAAATTGCTCAGTCAGAAGCGGCCACAGGAAAACCTTTCGTTCGTTACTGGCTTCATTGCCACCATTTAATTGTCGAAGGCGAAAAAATGTCTAAATCAAAAGGAAATTTTTACACTCTCCGCGACCTCCTCAATCGAGGCGTTGACCCTTTGGCTCTGCGTTTTCTCCTTCTTTCAACCCATTATCGGAAGACCCTCAATTTCACTTTTGAAGCTCTAGAACAAGCAACAGCTTCTCTTCAACGCCTTCGGGACTTCCAGATTGAAATAGAGACGAGAACTTTTCCTGAAGGTTATAATGAAGAGGTTAATCAGATTATTAGTTTAGCGAGAAAAGAATTTAAAGAAGGCCTGAGTGACGATCTCAATATTTCCTTGGCCCTCTCGGCCGTTTTTAGTTTGATTAGAAAAGTAAACCTCCTTCTCCAGCAAGGCCAGATTAAAAATAACGATATCCTCGCCCTTAAAGAATGGCTTAAGGAAATAGATCAGGTTCTTGGAGTTCTACCTCCTCCTCCCAAAGCTCTTCCCGAAGAGATTATGGCGAAAATCAGATTAAGAGAAAGGGCCAGACAAGAGAAAAATTATGCTTTAGCTGACCGTCTTCGACAAGAATTGCTTGAGCAAGGGATCCTTCTAGAAGATACTCGGGAGGGCACGAGGTGGAAAATCATTTCGCCAAAAAAGACTTTTCCTCAGTAAACTCTGGCCTTTCAGCCCAAGAGCTTGGCCAGCGGGGCTGTCTCTTATACACATCT
>JAOAFQ010000012.1 GCA_026416195.1 Candidatus Aminicenantota bacterium
GATTAGTTTGATGAACTTTTTTCTCCCGCAAAAAATTCCTGATCTCTGTCCAGCCTGGCCTCTCTGCCCACCATCGACCGAAGTCAGCTTTTTTATTAGAAATTAGCTTCATTTTTTCTCCTAGTAAGGCCTCACTTTTTCTCTTCTCGACGAATAAGGAGTTTATCGTTTTCCTCGTAGAGAAATAATCGGCGAAGAGGTTTGGGCGGCGGCCCAGCTATATTTTGGCCATTTTCATCATACCAGCCATCATGACAGGCACAAAAAAATCTTTTTTGATCAGCCAAATATTGAACATTACAATCAAGATGAGTGCAAACCCCGACAAATGCAACTAAATAGCCATCTTCATTTCTTTTCAATATCCCTGGTTTAATGCCCCATGAAAAAAACTTAATTGAATTGGGCGGAAGCTCGGTAACCTCGGATAAGGGCAGGGCAACTTCATCTGGCTCTCGATAGGGAGGAATAACTGCTTTGAAAAGAGGATAGATAAGGCTAGCTAATAAAGTAACTAACCACCCTCCGCCTAACCAGCTAAGAAAACGGCGACGGCTCAGGCAAGAATATTTGAATTTCATTTTTCTTTCCTGAAAATTTGTTTTATTTTTTCCCAAAGATAGCGACGGCGTAAGGCCAAAAGGCCGTGAGCTGGATTAACCTGTCGGGGACAAACTTCATTGCAACGGAAAACCGTATCGCAACCCCAAAGGCCAGCCGAAGTGCCGATCTTCTCCCAATCCCGAAAACGGCGTTGGTCCCGAGGATCCCGAATATAACGATAAAGTTTGGCTAGAGCAATTGGTCCAAGATATCTTTCGTCCCGAGCCACTACTGGACATGCACTATAACAGCAACCACAAAGGATACAGTTAGTAAAAGGTTCGATGGCTTCCATTTCTTTTTCTTCTATTCGATAGCCTGGACTGGACAGCCAAAGCGATTTTTCCTTTTCTTCCTCGACCGCTTCTTCCTCAGCCATGACATAGGGTTTTATCATCTCAAGAGCCTGCCAAAAAGGCTCCATATCTACTACCAGATCTTTAAGCACCGGTAAATTAGGTAAGGGTTCAATAACGATGATTTCCGTTTTTAAGGAATTAAGTCTTTTCCGACAAGCTAGTTCGAACTCGCCATTAATGACAAGTCCGCAACTACCACAAACCGCTTCCCGACAACTATAACGAAAAGCTAAGGTAGCATCTTGCTCATTTCGAATATCCATGAGTGCCTCAAGAACTACTTTATCCTTTTCTTCTTCATAATAATAATCTTGAAAATAGGGATTCTCCGCCTTCTCTGAATCGAAACGAAAAATTCGAAAAAGAAACTTCCTCGCCATCGCTCTTTACTTTCAGTATGTTCTCGTAACAGGTGAATATCTAGTGATTTTAACTGGTTCATAGCTCAAAACTGGCCGTCCATCCTGGTAAGTAACAAGAGTATGTTTTAGCCATTCTTGGTCATTTCTTTCTGGATAATCCAGGCGGTAATGAGAGCCTCTGGTTTCTCGACGAGCCAACGCACCTAAAGTAATAACTTCGCAAAGATCGAGCATATAATCAAATTCCAACATATTGACCATTTCTTGACTAAAGCGACGGCAATGGCCGGCCAGATAACCTTTTTTTTCATAAGCCTCACGAAGGCTTCTGATTTCCTCAAGAGCCTGAACTAAATCCTTTTCCTGGCGGAAGATACCAACCTTCTCACTCATAACCACCTTCAACCGATTAAGCAGCTGATGAACTTTTTCCCCATGAGAGCGACGCCTCCACTCATCGATCTTTTCTTCTACTTTTTTCACCTCACCTTCAAAGAATTGAGAAGTAGATTCCCTTAAATGACTTCCTTTGACATATTTCGAGGCTTCGTGGCCGGCAATTTTACCAAAAACGATAGTTTCCAGAAGAGAATTACCCCCTAAGCGATTAGCTCCGTGGACACTCACGCAAGCACATTCCCCAGCCGCATAAAAACCGGGTAGCGTTGTCTCTCCCTTTATATTGACCGCAATCCCACCCATAGAATAATGCTGAGCTGGCTGGATAGGGATCGGTTTCTCAATTGGATCTAAACCAGCAAAGTGCAAACAGATTTCACGGACAGAAGGCAATCTCTTTTTTATCTTTTCCGGCCCAAGATGACGCAAATCAAGAAGAACATATTCACCTTCAAAGCCATTGCCTCGATCAATTTCCGTTTGAATGGCCCGGGCCACAATATCGCGGGGCGCTAGCTCCATAGCTTGGGGAGCATAATCAATCATAAAGCGTCGGCCATGCCGATTAATTAAATAGCCACCTTCACCTCTAGCGCCTTCGGTTATCAAAATGTTTTTATTGGCGAGTGAGGTTGGATGAAACTGAACAAACTCCATATCTTTAATTGGCACTCCCGCTTTATAAGCAATTCCAATGCCACTGCCATGATTAATATAGGCATTGGTTGTTCGTAAATAAACCCGGCCATAACCGCCGGTGGCAAAAATTACCGCCTTGGCTTTAACCGAAAAAATTTGGCCTGTTGTCAGATCATAAACCACTACCCCCTGACAAATGCCATGATCAGCCAAAAGTTTAACCACTAGCCATTCGGAATAAATTTTTATTCGACGGCGCCAGGCTTGTTCATATAGAGTATGCATAATAACTAGACCTGTTCGGTCAGCGGCATAACAAGTACGGGGAAAACCAGCACCGCCGAAGGGTCGCTGGGCAATTACCCCTCCGGGAAAGCGGCTAAAAGGAACACCCAATTTTTCAAGCTCATAAATCATGGGGATGGCTTCCCGACAGAGAAGTTCAGCCGCATCCTGGTCAGCTAGAAAATCACTACCTTTAATCGTGTCATAGGCATGTTTTTCCCAGCTATCATCGCGACCTTCAGGATGGTTACCCAAAGCCGCATTAATTCCGCCTTGAGCAGCGACTGAATGAGAGCGAAGGGGATGGACCCTGGAAATTAAGGCTACAGACAAAGAAGGGTCAGCTTGAAGAGCAGCGGCCAACCCAGCCAATCCTCCCCCGACAATCAAAATATCGTGAGCCAACATCAATAATCCCTAGTAAAATAGACAACGAGCATCAAAGCTGTCAAAAGGGTGGCAAGCCCAGTGAATAACCAAAAGAGGAGTTTTTCTCTCTTAAAACCCATATCCATGATCACGGTTCTCAGGCCATAAAGGGCATGATAAACCAAACAAATAATTAAAATAACGTCAATCACCGGGTTGGTATGTAAAGCTAAGGCCCAATCTGGCTTTTTATCTTTGGTCATCAGATAAAAACTCGTTAAGAATTTCAACCCCAGAAAAAGAATCATTAAAAGACCAGTAATTCGGTGGAAAACCCAGATAAACATAAATTCCCTCTCTCGAAACAGTATAATTAATGAAATCCTATATCTTTAGTCAAGAAGTTTTCTTTTTAACCTTTTTTAGCTTTTAATCATAGATTTTCATCCTAATTTGCCTAAAGCTTTAGTTTTCTTTATAATGAGCCCGGTTGAAAAAGGAGGTTTAATGAAAAAATTTCTAGTTTTGATGGGGCTTATTATTTTAGGGTGCGCTCTAGTCTGGGCCGATATCCGCATTAAAACTAAGACCCATATAGATGCGATTACGATCATGGGGCAAACTCAACCTGAAAAAAATGAAGTCACGGAGCAATGGCTGGCTGAGGATCGGTACGCGGTTCACGGCCAGGACAATTCCGTTATTCTTGATTTAAAGAAAAATATGCTTTATTTTCTTGATCATCAGGACAAAAGCTACGTCGAAACTACCCTTCCACTTGATCTCACCAAGCTTTTCCCACCTGAAATGGCCCAAATGATGACGATGATGAAGATGACTGTAACGGTTAATCCAACAGGCCAAACAAAAACCATCGGTTCCTGGAAATGTTCAGGCTATGAAGTCAATATTTCAATGATGATGATGCCAATGAAAATGATGGTTTGGGCCAGCACCGATGTCCCCTTTGATGTCAATCGATTCATGGAAAGATTTTATAGTCATATCCTTAAGCTTCAACTAAGATTAGATGATCAGAGTCTAGCCGAAATGCAGAAGATTAAGGGCTATTGGATTGCTTCAGAAACTACAGGAGAAGTTATGGGCGCGAAAATCCGTGGCACCATGGAAGTTACGGAAATTAGCCAAGCTTCGCCACCTCCCAATGTCTATTCTATCCCGGCAAATTACAGAAAAACGGATAAACTGAAAATAAGATAAACCTAAAAACTTTTAAAATTGCCAATCCTTAAGGAAAAATTCAGTCGTTTATTTTAATAATAAATATGCAGGCCGAAAGAGAGATATTGACCTGAAAAGTGATAGGTGGCTGATTCTCGATAATCCCAGAAAGTAAAAACAAGATAAAAAGGATCTCGGGGAATCAAAATAAGACTTACAGCCAGAGTTCTGGCTTTTATCTTTTCGGAATTACGATAAAGATAGAGGACGGAATTAATCTTTAAAAAGGAAAATAAGTTAAGATCAATCCCTCCTCTGATGGCGCCCACTCTGATTCGTCGCTTCGGATCATTGGGATACCAAAGAATAGAGCTTTCATCGAGAAGATAAAAGCCGCCTTCCAGACCAATTTTCGCTGCTAGCTTCCAGATGGCCCCCCCATCAAGGTTAAGAGCGGTATAATCTTCGGAGCCGTGGAAATAACTTAAGGCTAAATGGATATCCGTTGTCGCCTTGGACTGATAAAAGGCGCCTATAAATTGAGATAGGGTAGCCTCCCGTTTCTGAGAAAGGTCATCCTCCAAGGGATAATTAAAACTGAGAACATGATGCGTATATTTCAATAAAAAAGAAGAAGTGGACGAAAGACTCAGTCTAAGCCCTATCCAAGGCTTTAAGCTTCTGAACTTATTAGCGCCAAAATAATATTCAGTTCCAGCTTGAGGGTAAAGAGTTACAGCCCATCCCTTGATTCCTAAAAAAATAATTCCACTCAGGATTAAAAGCTTTCTCAACTGACTCATCTTGATTTATCTCCTTTTTGCTCAATCAATTCAGGAAAACGCTCAGTCTTAACCCAAATTTTTTCCCGCCGGCAGATAAAATCTTCAAAAAAGCTTCGCAGAACGACGAAGGCCCATAATTTAGTGTAGGTAAAATAGGCCAGAATGGCTAGCAGGAAATTAAAGAAAGAATCTTCTTTTTCTATCGCCAAGGCAACAAGAATTTCAAAAAGAAATAACCAAAAGGCAATAAACCAAAGTTCAAGATAAGGTCCAGGAAGACTTAGCTTTAAAAGGCCCGTCAGTGACAAGAAGAAAAAGATATCCGAGACAAGGATGGCGAAAACAAAAAGATAATAAAGGTAAAAAAGATTGGCCAACTCAAGAAAGGTCAGGGAAAACCGACCTCGAAAAAGGCCTCTAATTTGGCGAAGGATAAGCTCGTTATTACCTCTGGCCCAACGAGTTCTCTGGCGAAACCAGGTAGTTAATTTCTCTGGCTCTTGTTCCCAAGTGACTGCTGTGGGAAGAAATTTCACTCGCCAGCCTTGTTCATAAATTCTTATCGTTAGCTCCGCGTCTTCAGTTAAAGCTCGCTCTTCCCAGCCGCCAAGCTTTTCTAAAAGAGACCGACGGATAACATAATTTGTTCCAGCTAGAAAGGCAATCTTAAGAAAATAATTCCGACCAGCTTGAATTATCCATTGAAAAGCCAGAGATTCAAGGTTAATCAAGCGAGTAAGCAGATTACGATGGCGATTATAAGCTCTAAATAAACCGGTAACAGCGGCCAATTCTGGATGATTCACCAGCTCAATCACCAATTTTTTTAGAGAATCTTTTTCTGGAAGGTTATCGGCGTCATAAACGGCCACAATTTCCCCTTGGCTCAAATTCAAAGCACGGTTAAGAGCGGCTCCTTTACCTCGGCCACTTTCTTCAACGGGAACATCAATCAGCTTAAGAGAAAGGCTATTTTTTCCCTTCCATTTGGCCACGACTTCACCCGTGTTATCGCTACTCCCATCATTGACTACAATTATTTCCATTTTTTCCTGAGGATAATCCTGAGAGGCGAGCCGTTCAAGTAACCCCTCAATCACTAGAGCTTCATTTCTCGCGGGAATTAGGATAGAGACCAAGGGAAACTTTTCTTTGGGAAAAAATTCTTTTTCTTCTTTACGACTTAGTTTTTCCCTTTTCCAGAAAAAAAGGCCACCTAAAGTTAAAAGGAATTGATAAAGAAGCATCAGCCAAATGAAAACAACAGAAAAAATAAATAAACCATCTCGAAGAAGCGAAAAAAATGTCATCTTTTCTTTCGGATATGGAAATAAGAGAGCGCTAGAAGGCTTACGGCGATCAAACCTAAAAGAAAGAACAAAAGGGAAGAGAAATAGCCAAAAGATTTTAATCGATGGACACTACGAGCTTCGGTAAAAATTTCAAGAGTGTGTTTTCCTCGAGGCAAAATCAAACTTGATTGATCTAGAAAAACTCGTTGGATTCGACCATCAACCAGCAGACGGCTTGGAAGGGGATAAAAAAAGAAAACTACTGGGAGGGAAGAGGTATAGGTAAGTCGGTACCAAGGCTCGTCTGCTTCAACTTTTATGAGCTCGCTATCAAGGAAAAAGCGATGATGGGGCCAAGATAAGTTAAGGAAAGGAGCTTCTTTAAGCGTAATAGAATTTTCTCCTGCGGGCACAGCCACCATATTTTGGTAAATTAAAGGCCAGTTCTGACCATTAAGAAAAACCTGGAAATGACTCCCATTGATGATTAAATTAAAGGGTCGGCGACTCCGGCAAAGATATTTTCCATCTTTTTCTTCCAGAATTACCTCAGCTCCAAAAACATAGGAAAGAAGCGGAAGATCAAGGGGAATTAAAGTGGCCTCCGAATAAATAGCAACCCGACCTGAAACTTGAGAGGCCAAATAGACTAAGGTAGCTAATTCACTCCCACAGGCCTGAGGATAGGGAAAGGGGGTTCCCCGAAGATTTCGCCAAGGAACAATATTGATATCAAACATTAGGCGGTTTACATCAGGAATAATTTTTTTATAGGTCTCGATATATTTTTCATAACGGGAAGGCAGTTCTGTCCAAGAACGAGCTGGATCTTCAATTTGAAGAATAAAGGGAAAATCCGACATCAGCTCAATTAGCTGGTTGGTGTCAACACCGCATTCTTCAATCATCTCGGGATGAAGAATAGAGTCATAATTAGTGACAATTATTTCCCATTCCGTCTTTTTAATCTGCCTTATCTTCTCAATTTCCTCCAAAAAAAGAAGGTGCAATTCTTTAATAAGTTGGCACCGAAAAGCCAGAAGTTTTTTTTTGGCTTCAGAATTGTGTTTCCAGTAATAAGGCGAAGAAGACTTAAAAATTTCTTCTAAATCAAAGCCTTCTTTTTGCTTGAACAGTCGGCGCACCTGGTCATTAAAGGGGGTAAATTTCTCTGGAAAGAGTAAACCACCAGCCGTATCAAAGCTTATTTCGGCTAGATTGACCCCATCCCAATCATAATCCAGCAAGATTTGCTGAAGATAATTGAGAGTAGCTCGACGAGCTTCAGGGTGAAAAAGATTTAAGGGTAAACGCCAGCCATTCTGCGCATCCTCTCCATTAACTTGTTTTTCGCGCCATTCTGGATTTTTGGCCCAAAGAAGTGGAGTGACTTGGGGAAATTCAAACCAAGCATAAACGGCCACTCCAAAGCGATGACAAAGATCAATGAAATATTTATAGGGAAATTGGTAATTTTCATAAAAATGCCAGGCAGCTAAATAGATGATTTTAACTCCTGAGGCGCGCCAATGGCGAACAAGCTTTTCTAAACTAACTCCTTGTCTCAGGCCAGGATCAAAGTAAAGTTCAAGACAATGACGTCTGACATTAAGAGTCAGGCCGAGATTGTTTCTCAAATAATAAATTAAATAAGGATAACGGCTTAAACCAAAAGGAGTTAGCGGGTCAAAAAGAGTCGCCAAAAAGAGAATTTTCCCTTTTCCCAATAACCGAAGAATAGCCAAGGGAAAATTATGATCAATATCTCTAGCCAAAACAAGGCCAGATTCAAAAGTGAATTCGGGCTCTTGAGCTGGCTGAGCCCATTCAAATACCGGGGCCGGAAGAGTCGTTTCCTTCAATCCTCTTATATTCATTTTTTGCTGGCCAAATTTAAAGCCTCCCTTTTCTGCTAACAAAGAAGGTCCATCAGTTAAAAGCAAGCCTCCTTTATTCACGAATTCAAGAAGGTGATTGATCTCAGTCTCTCGAAGACGCCGAGCTACTGGATTAGGCACGACCAAAAAGTCAAGATTACCCGGCTTTACGGATCGAAGGTCACTAAGAGAGATTTCTTTGGGATTAAGCCCATAAACCTTAAGGACAGAAAGAAAACTTTTAAAATCGTTTTCTTCCTCCTGGCTAACTTTTTCAACCTTCATGACAGCTGTTTTCCATAGCCTGAGCCCGGCCTCCTTTTCGGGACGAATTAATTTCTTCAGAGAATTGACCAGGGCCAGGGGGAAAGCTTTGTCTTTGCTTGGAAGAGACTGGACAGCTTCAAGAATATAAAGTGCGCCTGGTGGAAGATCAACCTTATGGGGCCAAAGACCTTCTACTGGTTTGGGTGAATAACTTTCTTTAATTAATCGGCCCTCTCGGTCTATTAAAATTTCATGGACATATTCGCCTCGTAAACGGATCAGGCCTTCCCCTCCCTCAGAAGTGATCCAAAGGGAATCAGTCCGAACATTGCAGGCAAAATCACGAAGAGACATAAATTCCCAACCCATCGCTTTCATAGCTTGACATATTTTTTGAAGATAAGATAAAGAAACAAAGGAATGGAAAAAGAAAGAGGCGACTCCATCCCTAACCACCAACATCCGCCGAGCCCGGTCGATTAAACTTTCAGGGTCAGGTTTTTCAAAGCTAACATAGCCAAGATTTTCCGGAATAACTTTAATCCCCAGGTCTTTTAATAAGCAGGGATAAGGAAAAATCTGTTGGGTGCCAACCAGTTCAGCCGCCATTATTCGGTCATAAAAGGAATCAAAAAATTTGCCAATCAACCGATAATCTTTCTGTGAAGCCGAATAGTGAGGCGTTTCCCAAGCCAAGGGATAAAGACCACAGCGTTGACACTCTTCAAGAGCAGATTTAATTCGTTCTTCGACCCAATCTTGACTTTCATGGGACACCGGTTGACCCACAAGATCATCCCAGAATTCATAATCCTCGCCCGATTTTCCTTGATGCTGATGGGTTGCCCCGTGAAGAACGATTGTCCCTCCCCAAGAAGTCAGTTCTTTTAGCACTTTGACGAGTTTTGGGCGCTCGGAAAGCCGAATTTCTTTTTGAACTGAAGGATCGCGGAAGATGGGAATCAAGGATAGGGCAAAGGGAATTTTCTCCTTTTTTAGCCAACGACCAAGCCGCCGGAGGTTCCTGGGATCATCCTCTGGATTAATATCTTCAATCCGAAGCAAGGCTCGGCGGGAAACTGAATGATTTTGGCCCAGAATATCATGAAGAAGATCAGCAAAAATAAGAAAGCGGCCGCCTTCAAGGGCATAAGAAAAGGGTGAATCAGCAAAATACCAAAAGGAACCGCTTCTTAAGGCATAAGGATAAGACCGACCATCAGGTGACATAGCTTGAGCTAAGATGGCCACTTTATTAGCCTCTAAAATTTTAAGGCGATTCAGCCCAGGATCTTCCTTAGGAAAATCTTGGCCTTTATAAACGATTCTCCAGTCAGTCCTTTCTTCCCAGTCATCATAAGCCAAGCCCAGTTTTTCCCCTTGACTCTCTAGAAAATGATCTATATGCATATGAATCCAGACAGTGGTTTTCTTCCTTTCCATTAAATCGCCAAGCAATTCTGAGGAAAAATCCGGATGGCCTTCTTCAAAAACGAGGAAAAGAAAATCTGGTTTATGAGCTAGAGGAGATTGATATCGTTTAACAGAGACCACTTCTTTAGACTCAATCTCAAAATGGTCTAAAAGCCGGCTGATGAAGGCAGCTGACTTGAAGGCCTCGGATTTAGCTTCTGGACCATCATAAAGGATTAAAACATTCTGGCCGAAAAGAGGAAACCAAATGAAAAGAAGAAGAGACTCCAATAAGACGACTAAAATTAGTCTCATTTCTGTTTATATCTCTTTCTCTAATTGTCAATTTTATTCGAATTTATATTTTAACACTATCGCTTTCTTTAAGTTTAAGCCCTAATTAGCCTGTTCTTAGAATTAAAATTGACTCCAATTAGCAGGACAAATAAAATAGATGATTCAAAGGGAAAGGGTGGTGGCTCATCGTCTTTTAGTTGCTTTTGGGACCAGGCCAGAAATCATTAAATTGGCCCCTGTGATTAAGGAGCTCAAAAAATACCCTCAAGATTTTGAGCTAGTTCTTTTAGCTACCGCCCAACATCGAGGCCTTCTTGACCAGATGCTCCAGCTTTTTGAAATCGAGCCTGAGATTGATCTTAACCTGATGGAACCCAACCAATCCCTGGATCGCTTGACCAGCCGGGTTATGCTCAAAGCAAGTCAGGTCTTGCGAGCCATCAAGCCGGCCATGGTTATAGTCCAAGGTGACACGACAACGGCTATGGTGGTCGCTTTAGCTGCTTTTTATTTAAAAATTCCAGTGGCTCATGTCGAGGCCGGGCTAAGAACCAGAGATCGTTATCAACCTTTCCCTGAAGAAATCAACCGCCGTTTGATTTCAACTATAGCTAGCCTTCATTTTGCGCCGACTCGCCAAGCTGTTCTTAATTTAAAAAAAGAGGGAATTCCAATAAAGAATATTTTTTTAACCGGAAATACTGTCGTTGACGCTCTCCTTCAAATGAAAACTAAAATTGCCACTATCCCGCCTCGAATTAAAATTTCTCCTCAAAATAAATTAATTTTAGTGACGGCTCATCGTCGGGAAAACTTTGGTGAACCTCTGAAAAACGTCTGTCAAGCACTCCTTCAATTAGTAGAAGATTTTCCAGAAATTGAAATTGTCTATCCAGTCCATCCCAATCCTAACGTTAGTCAACTTGTTTATTCCCTTCTTTCTGGAAGACCTCGGGTCCATCTCCTTCGACCTCTACCTTATATTGATTTACTCACCCTTATCCAACGGGCTTATCTTATCCTGACTGATTCAGGAGGAATTCAGGAGGAGGCGCCTTCTTTCCATAAACCTGTTCTCGTTTTAAGAGAAGTAACAGAAAGGCCAGAGGGGATAAAAGCTGGAGTAGCTCGCTTAGTTGGTACGAACACCCAAAGGATTGTCACTGAGGTAGCCCGACTCCTACGTCATTCCCTAGCTTATGAGCGGATGACCAAAGCACCTAACCCCTATGGTGACGGCCGGGCAAGCCGTCGAATTGTCCATCATCTACGCCGTTATTTAGCCTGTCTTCCTTGACTCGGCGCCTCTCTGTTTTTATCATGATGTCAATGAATCAAATAAGAGTCCGTTTTGCACCGAGTCCCACTGGTTACATTCATGTGGGCAATGCTCGCACTGCCCTCTTCAATTGGCTTTTTGCCCGTCAAAAAGGTGGTATCTTTATCCTTAGAGTCGAAGATACAGACATTGAAAGATCAAAAGAGGAATATGAAAAGAGATTAATCGACGACTTGCGGTGGCTTGGACTTGACTGGGATGAAGGGCCTGATATTGGAGGTGCCTACGGGCCTTATCGCCAATCGGAAAGGTTAGAAATTTACGCCTATTATGCTCAAAAATTGATTCAGTCTGGCCAGGCTTATTATTGTTTTTGCTCGCCTGAGGAATTAGAAAAGGAAAGGGAAGAAGCCTTAGCCAAAGGTCTTTTACCTCGATATAGCGGTCGGTGCCGCCATATCCCCCTTGAAAAAGCTCTTTCTCGCTTAAACTCTGGCGAAAAAGCAGCCATCCGTCTCAAGGTGCCGTCCAAAGGTGAGCTTGGCTTTCACGATCTTATTCGCGGTGATCTTACTTTTGATCTTAGTCTAATTGGTGATCCTATTCTACTCCGTTCTAATGGTCTGCCGGCTTATAATTACGCTGTAGTTATTGACGACCACCTTATGGCCATTTCTCATGTCATTCGAGGAGAAGACCATATTTCCAATACCCCTCGCCAGCTTCTGGTTTATCGCTCTCTCGGTTTCGACCCGCCTCTTTTTGCCCACCTTTCCATGGTTATGGGAAAAGATAATACCCGTTTGAGCAAACGCCATGGCGCCACCTCCCTTGATCAATTCGCTCAAATGGGCATTCTACCTGAAGCTCTCTTTAATTATCTGGCTTTCCTTGGATGGGCCCCACCAGAAGGCCAAGAAGTTCTGAGTCGGGATGAACTTATCGCTCTCTTTGATCTTAAAAAAGTCAGTCGATCAGCCGCCATTTTTGATTATGAAAAACTTTATTGGTTAAACCGTCAACACTTAAAACGTCTGACTCTTAGCGAGAAGGCTAAAAAAGCCTATCCTTTTCTTTTAGAGGCTGGCCTATTGCCCAAGGAGATGACCTCACAGCACTGGTCTTGGCTTGAAAAGGCTGTCGATAATTTTCTCGAAACCGTTAATCGCCTCGATGAACTTCCGGAACGATTCCGCTTGCTTTTCGATTTTTCGCCCGAAAATATGGATAAGGAAGCCCGAGAAATCTTAGATAAAGAAAGTTCTCTGAGAATTGTTAAACTCTTCTGTGAAAAAATAAAAACCCTAACTTCCTTTAATCTTGAAGTTTTCAACCAGGTGGTCAATGAGATTAAAAAGGAAACAGGGGCTAAAGGAAAAGAACTTTATCATCCTATTAGAATTGCTTTAACCGCCAGGGCTTCTGGCCTTGAGCTCGACCGTCTCATTCCTCTTATCGAGGAAGGCACCAAATTGACTCTTCCCAAACCCATTCCAAGCTGGTCTGAGCGGGCTCAAAAAATGCTCCATTTTCTAGATAATCGGCCTTTTTTTAAGGTTTAGGATGGTCAAATTGCCTCAAAATGGGTTGATTTTTTAATTTTAATAAAGTCAGAAAGAGGATGGAAAAGGTAGCCCGATTAGCCGCTGTTCGAGAAATTCTGCGCTCCTCGCCGCGGCGAATAAATAAGATTTTTTTATCTAAGGAAGCGCCCAAGGCACGCTTTAAAGAAATTCTCGATTTAAGTCGTCAAGCTAACGTGCCCGTAGTTTTCGTCCCTCACCAAAAACTGGATCAATTAAGTTCGCTCCATCAAGGAATTGTTGCTTTAATTGCAACTAAAGAATTTGTTTCTCTTCAAGATATCCTTCAGGCCACCTCCCTTCCTTTCCTCGTTTTTCTTGATGAAATTGTCGATCCCCAAAATCTTGGAGCCATTATTCGCTCAGCCGAAGCCGCCGGCGTCGATGGCCTAATTCTTCCTGAAAGGCATTCAGTTGGTCTGACCGCAGCTGTTTATCATGCCTCTGCAGGCGCTTTAGAACAGGTTAAAGTGGCTCGAGTTAAAAACCTGGTTCGAGCGCTCGAAGAAGTTAAAAAACATGGTCTTTGGGTAATAGGGGCTGAGACTCGCGGTCAAGGTCTTTGGTTTGAATTTGATTACACTTTGCCCATTGCTTTGGTTTTTGGTTCAGAAGGGCGAGGCTTAAGACAACTAGTTCGTCGCCACTGCGATCGCATTCTCTCTATTCCCTTAGTCGGCCAGGTCAATTCCCTTAATGTAGCGGCCGCTGCGGCGGTTTTTCTTTTTGAAGTGAGGCGACAGCGCCTCTTCGCTAAAAAATGAATTGGCCTTAGCCTTGTAGACTTGAGCTTGACAGAGTTTGAAAATAGCCGGTAGAATAATCGAGTATTTTTGAATTTAAAATTTAAATTAAACCGATGAACAATAGCGATTTTTATCAATTAGAAAAACCTATCTTGGAGCTTAAGGAAAGGATTGAAAAGCTCGAAGGCTCAGACGATCCCCGAAAAAAAGATAAGATTCAAGCCCTCCGCGAAGAAATAAACCGACTCTGGGAACAAATTGTTCCTCAGATCGCAGCGAAGCATATTGTTCAAATGGCCCGACATCCCCAAAGGCCCTATACTTTAGATTATATTCAAGCCCTCGTCGAAGATTTCGTTGAGCTTCATGGTGATCGTCGTTTCGGTGATGACCCAGCTATAATCGCTGGCCTCGGATTTTATAAAGGGAGAACAGTGGCTTTTATTGGCCATCAAAAGGGCAGATCAACTAGGGAAAGAATCGCCCGCAATTTTGGTCAGCCCAATCCCGAGGGCTATCGCAAGGCCTTAAGAATAATGAAACTCGCTGAAAAATTTCATTTTCCTATTGTTACTTTTATCGATACTCCTGGAGCCTATCCTGGGATTGGCGCTGAAGAAAGAGGTCAGGCTGAAGCCATTGCCACAAATCTCCGGGAAATTGCTCGCCTTAGGGTGCCTGTAATTAATATTGTTATTGGTGAAGGCGGCAGTGGAGGGGCTTTGGCTATCGGAGTAGGTGATTTAATGTTTATGCTTGAATATTCCTTTTATTCCGTTATTTCTCCCGAAGGTTGCGCCGCCATTCTCTGGAAGGATCAAAGTGCCGTCGATAAAGCAGCTCAGAATCTAAAGCTTACGGCCCGAGACCTTCTTGAACTCGGGATCATCGATAAAATTATTCCAGAACCGCCTGGTGGCGCCCATATCGACCCTGAACAAACCTTTCGAAATGTAGATCGTTATCTTGCTCCTGCTTTGAGAAAACTGGAAGAAACCCCTATTGAAGAACTCCTTCAAGCTCGTTATCAAAAATTCAGAAAAATCGGGGTTTTTACTGAAAAATGAAGCCTTCCTTGACCGCCATTAAAGGCACGAAAGATATTCTTCCCCCTGAAACCAAATTATGGCAAAAAGCCGAGTGGCTATGCCGCGAGGTCTTTGAAGCTTATGGTTATCAGGAAATTAGAACACCAATTATTGAACCGACTGAGCTCTTTGTTAAGGGAACTGGAGAAACAACTGACATCGTCACTAAGGAAATGTATACTTTTGTGGATAAGGGTGGTCGGTCCATTACCTTAAGACCAGAATATACCCCCTCAGTCGTCAGGGCAATTATTGAGCACCGTTTATATTTACAAGCTTCGCCTCTTCGCTTTTATTACTTTGGCCCTATGTTTCGTCATGATCGTCCTCAAAAGGGTCGCTATCGTCAATTTCATCAGGTGGATATTGAAGTCTTTGGAGAAACTGATCCGGCCATAGATGCCGAAATTATTGAAATGGCCGATTATCTACTTGATCGCCTTGGGGTTAAAAATAAAAAAATACTTGTCAATTCCGTCGGTTGCTCAAACTGCCGCCCTAACTATGTAACTCTTCTTCGAGCCAAAGCTGAAGAAATCAAGGAGAGATTATGTAAGGATTGTCAGCGGCGGCTTGAGCTTAATCCTCTTCGCCTTTTTGATTGTAAAGAACCAGGCTGTCAGGCGATAACCCAAAGTCTACCTAAAATAATTGATTATCTTTGTCGAGATTGTTTGACTCATTTTGAAAACGTCCGCCAATGGCTTGATTTTTATGGATTGAGCTACCAAATTGAACCTCGGTTAGTCCGAGGTCTCGATTATTACACTCGAACCACCTTTGAAATTATTAGCCTTGAGCTTGGAGCTCAAAATGCTCTTCTAGGCGGCGGCCGTTATGATCATCTGATGAAAATTTACGGAGGCCCAGACATATGCGGCCTAGGCTTCGCGTTAGGCTTAGAAAGGGTTCTTTCGGTAGCTCAAATTAAACCTGACAAAGAAAAATTGATTTATTTTGTTTATCTCGGCGAAAAAGCCAAGAAGAAAAGTCTTCAACTCTGTCGAGAGCTCCGCCGACAAGGTTTTACTACCCTTTTAGAATATAAAGACAGAAGCCTCAAAGCTCAATTAAGCCGAGCCAATAAGCTGGCAGCTACCTGGACGATTATCCTAGGAGAAGATGAACTCAATCAAGGAATTTGTCAGCTCAAAGAAATGACGAGTGGCCAACAGAAAACGGTTCCCTTTGACCAAGTTGGAACTATTTTAAGAACTTTAGAGAAGGACGAAAAAAATAAATGAATATAAAAAATAATCTCTTCACCTGGAAAAGAACCCACTATGCCGGTACCCTTCGCCGCGAAAATATTGGCCAAAGAGTAACTGTCTGTGGCTGGGTCCAGCGGCTCCGCGACCTAGGTCAACTTGTTTTTCTTGATCTAAGAGACCGAGAAGGCCTCATTCAGATAGTCTTTTCGCATGAATCACCCGATTTATTGAGCCTGGCGAAACAACTCCGAGTCGAATCGGTCATCGGGGTGAAGGGAATTGTCCGTCCAAGAGGCGAAGGCGCAACAAATCCTCAGTTGCCAACAGGAGAAATTGAAATTGCGGCCGAAGAGCTTGTGGTTTTTAATGAAGCTCGAATTCCTCCATTTCAAGTAATCGATCCGGTGGTTGCCTCTGAGGAGCTCCGTTTCCGCTACCGCTATCTTGATTTACGTCGACCTTCGATGCAACGAAATCTCCGCCTTCGTCATGAAGCGGCTCTTAAAACTCGCTTTTATTTTCATCGACACGGCTTTTTAGAAATCGAGACTCCATTCCTAACTAAATCTACCCCTGAAGGCGCTCGTGATTATCTTGTTCCCAGCCGCCTCCATAAAGGCAAATTTTATGCTCTACCCCAGTCGCCCCAATTGTTTAAACAAACCCTAATGATCGCCGGTTTGGATCGCTATTTCCAAATTGTGCGTTGTTTTCGAGATGAAGACCTCCGAGCTGATCGCCAGCCTGAATTTACCCAAATAGATGTTGAAATGAGCTTTGCTGACGAGGAAGATATCTTCACCTTAATTGAAGGCTTGATGGTTGAGCTTTTCGACTTAATTGGAGAAAAAATTACCCCTCCCTTTCCTCGCCTTAGTTACCAGGAATGCTTAGAAAAATATGGAACGGATAAGCCTGATTTAAGAAATAAAATTACTCTCCTTGATTTCACTAGTTTTCTCGAGCGAGCCTCGACTGAATTTTTAAAACTGGCCCAGCAAGCTAATTATGTCCTTAAAGGAATAGTTATCCCGGGGGGCGCTTCTCTTTCTCGCTCTCAGCTGGAAAAAATTCAACAGCAAGTAAAGTCAAAAGGGAGTAAAGGCCTTATTTGGATTAAAGGTGAGGGAGAATTAAAATCATCACCCCGACTTGAGCCTGGCGATGCCTTAGCGCTTTGGGAAAAGGCTGGCGCCACTGCCAAGGACCTCCTGCTTCTTTGTCTTGACCAACGGGACCTTGTCCTTAAAATTTTAGGTGATCTAAGAGGGGAATTGGCCCCTTCATCCTCTTCGCCTTCTTTTGCTTTTGCTTGGATAAAAGATTTTCCTCTGTTCGAATGGAGGGAAGAGGAAAAAAAGATTGTCTCGGTTCATCATCCCTTTACCTCACCTCATCCCGATGACCTTGACCTTTTAGAAAGAGAACCTCTTAAAGTCAGAGCCAGAGCCTATGATTTAGTTCTTAATGGTTATGAAATTGGTGGTGGCTCAGTCCGGATTCATGATATGAATCTCCAACGGAAAATCTTTCAACTACTCAATCTCAAGGAAAAGGAAATAGAGGAAAAATTTGGTTTTTTCCTTGAAGCCCTCACTTATGGAACTCCCCCTCATGCTGGCATTGCTTTAGGTTTTGACCGCCTCATTATGCTGTTAGCTGGCCAGAACTCCATCCGAGAAGTTATTCCTTTTCCCAAAACGACCAGCGCTCTCTGTCTTTTGACTGGATCGCCTTCATCAGTCTCTCCAGCTCAACTAGATGAGTTAGGAATTGAGATAAAAAAGACTGATAAGAAAAATCATAATTTTTAAAATTGTTTACCTCAACGGTCATCCTTTTTTTCACCGATTAGTTTTTTCTTTTGTCGCTTTCTTAAAAGCCTTTTGCAATCTTTAATCCACAATGGCCCAGCATTCAATTTCTATTTTAGCCCCACCAGCCAGGCCACTTACCCCAAAAGTACTTCTCGCCGGTCGATTTTTCGGAAAAAAAGAAAGATAAATTTTATTCATTTTTTCCCAGTCAGCCATATCAGTCAGCATTACCGTGCATTTGACGACTTTATCTAAAGACGAGCCATATTTTTCCAAAGTCCTTTTGATATTTTCGAGAACCTGCCTGGTTTCAGCTTCAATCCCACCCTCAACCAGCTGGCCGGTTCTTGGATCGCGACCAAGCTGGCCAGAAAGAATTAACCAATGGCCGACCCGAACAGCCTCTGAAAAAGGAGCCTGACTTTTTTCAGGAGGATTGAGAAAGGCAATTTGAACTTTTTCCTGGGCTAAAAACCTCGCTCCAACTAAGAACCAAGCTAATATAAAAATTAGAAGAAGGTAAAAAGAAAAAAACCGATGATTTTGCCTCATTTTTTTCCTCCCTTTCAATTAAGGAACTTAAAGTTATAATTATTTGATTGTTTCTTCTAAAGTTTAAGTCATGATTTTAAAAGAAGAAAAAATCCCTTTTTTCTTTTTTAAATTTTTTAACTTCTTATTGATAATTTTTTATATTATTTTAAGGGCTCACCAGTAAGAGGATCGCGTAAAGTAAGCTGATTGACCTTTCCTAGTTTGGATAGTGGGCCAGGAAATTTAGGATCACCCTGGTTGCAAGGTTCCCAATCCCCCACAATCATAATGACCATTTTATCGGGTCTGATATATTTCTTGGCCACTTCGAGAACTTTTTCCTTAGTCACCCGACGAATATTATCTCGATAGGTTTTATAATAATCCAGCGGCTTACCTTGGAGCTCAAGCAGGGCAAAATTGCGCATGGTGGTTATTGGGCTCGAGAAGAACTCACTAAAGCTCTCAAGATAATAATTAATCGCAGTTTCTAATTCTTCATCTGTGACTAACTCCTGTCTGATTCTTTCAAATTCCTTAAGAATAAGGGAAATAGCGTAACCCACGGTCGAGGATTTAGTTTGAACATACCCTGAAAAAGTTCCAGGGAAACCCCAACGGTAGGTAAAACGACTGCCCGTATTGTAGGCCAACCCTTCATCCGAACGAACCTTGGAGGTAATTCTGGAGGTAAAGCTACCTCCACCAAGAATAAAATTCATTACCTGAACAGCAAAATAATCAGGATTGGTGTCCTCTAAGCCTAAATGACCAATAGAAACATAACCTTGGTTGATTTTTTTCTGAATAAAATAAACGCCTGGTTCAACTTCAGGAAAATTCTTCGGAATCGCCGGAAAAGAGGCAGTCTGATTTCGCCATTTAGAAACATATTGGTTTATTCGCGCAATAAGAGTCTTTTTATTGAAATCGCCGGCGGCCGCCAAGATAATATTGCGAGGGAAAAAGTATTTTCGATGATAGGCCTTAAGATCCTCGCGACTAATTCCTTCGATCGAAGCTTTTGTGGGCTGATACGTAAGAGGATGCTCTCCATAAAGAAGACGCTCATATTCCCTAGAAAGAACCGCACTGGGCGCATCATTTGCCGTCTTCAACTGTTCAATCATTCGCCCTTTAGCAATCTTCAAGCTGTCTTCTCTAAATTCTGGGTTCATGAGGACATCAAAGAAAAGATCTAGACCTTCCTCAAGATCTTTACTAAGAATCGAAAGCGATAGAGTAGCTGTTCTTTCGGCTACTGAGAAATTTAGGCTGGCTCCTAAGAAATCAAGCCGATCTTCAATTTGACTGCCTTCTCTAGTCTTGGTCCCTCCTTTAATCAAGGTCTGAGCCATAAGATTACCCAACCCAGCTTTGTCTTTCGAGACATAAATGTCCCCAAAATGAATGATCGCCTGAAGATTTACTAAGGGGAGGGTTCGATCCTCCTGAATATAAGCTCTCATTCCTTGAGCTAAGTTGTGGCGAAAAGAACGGGGCTCAGGCGGTTCAAATTTAAGGGGCGGGAAAGTCAATTCCTCTGGCCTCTTAACCTGACTAAAAACTGTTGAGGCCAGGATAAAGGCCAAGATAAATCCTAACCCAAACGATCTTTTTCTCATTTTTTCCCTCCTTTATCGACCAAAGCTTCGTCGATAAATGGCCGTCAGGGAATTAAGTCGAACAAAATACTTCGAAGCCACGGCCTTAATATCATCATTGCTTACCTTTTTAATAGCTTCGAGATCCGTTTGGAGTGATCGCCAGCCTCGATTAAGTTCAGCTCGCCCGAGGCGACTAGCTAAAGCGGTCGGGCTTTGAAGACTCATAATGAAGCTGGCTTCATAGCGGTTTTTGGCTTTCTGAAGCTCTTCTGGAGTCACTCCTTCCTTTTTCACTTTTTCGAGTTCAGCCCAAAGATCCTTTTCTAAGTCATCGGGCTTAATTCCCTTTTCAGTTTTGGGCCGAGCATTAACGACAAAGCTACCAACATACCATTGAGGTCGACAAAAAGCGCTAACCATGGAAGCAATATCTTTTTCTTTAATCAAGGATTTATAAAGGCGGCCAGTATCGCCAGTCAAAATACTGGCCAGAACAGTAAGGGGGTAGGTATCGGGATGACCATCAGGGGGAATATGAAACCAGATAGCTATCTGGGAAGGAGCCAAACCTTCACCATAAATTCTTTTTTCACAGTCCTGAGAAGGAACAGGAGTCCGAATCGGCTCTATATCCTGTCCACGGGGAATTGGTCCAAAATATTTTTCGGCTAATTCAATTACCCTTTTGGGGTCAAAATCACCTACATAGACAGCAACGGCATTATTAGGCACATAATACTTATTATAAAATTCAATGAGGTCTTGCTTAGTCATCCTCTTGAGGTCCTCCATCCAGCCAATGACATTCCAATGATAGGGTGAGCCGACAAAGAAAGTGGCCCTGACCTGCTCATTGAAGAGATAACCAGGGCTGTTCTCTGACAGACGCCGCTCCTCCATAACTACGTCTTTTTCCGAATAGAACTCGCGAAAATAGGCATTAACCATTCGATCTGCTTCTAGAAACATTTGGAGCTCAATTTTGTTTGCAGGCAAGGTAACATAATATCCAGTGACTTCGTCGGAAGTCGAAGCATTTAGACCCGTTCCCCCGTGTTTCATATAAGTTTCCCAAAGATGATCTTTGATAATGTACTTTTTTTCTTCTTTAATTAGCCTTTCGACTTCTTTTTCCCATTCGGCTACTTTAGCCTTATCGCCATCCTTTTTCCAATATTTCTCTCGATAAATCTTCTCCATAAGCTCATCAATTTTCCGATTAAGGGCATGGTCGGCCTCAAAATCAGTGATGCCCATGACCTTTGTTCCTTTAAACATCATGTGTTCAAGAACATGAGCTAAGCCAGTAATTCCAGGACGTTCATTAATTGATCCAACTCGGTAATAAATATGACAGACAACTCTGGGCACGCCTGAACGAGGTAACATTAAAATCTTCAAACCATTAGGCAACTTATGCTCAATGACTTCTAGCTTTAGATCACTAGCGAAAAGAGGCCAAATAAGAAAATTAAAAACTAAAAGGCCAACTAAAAAACCTTTCCTCAAGCTAACACCTCCCTTTTAAAATGAATGGGATGACTTCTTCCATGGAAAAATTCTTTCCTATTATAAGCGAAAAAAACAAGTATTATCAATTATTCCTGCGATTTATTAATAAGATTTTTCAGGCTAACTTGACGATTAAAAGTCAAAAATGTTAGTCTTTATAAAAAAACAAAAATAAGCTTTAAGGAAGAGCTAAAAGTAACTTAATTTCCGAAAAAGGAAAAAAGTAATTTAAAAAAAGGACAAAGGCCGACAAAAGCGAAAATTGAGAAGAGCAATCTTAGGGGGGAAATTTAGCCAGAAAGGAATGCGAGTCAGCCTCTTTTTCATATCCCTTTTAGGCCTTCTTGTCGCTGGCCCAATCGGCTTTTCAATGACGACGAAGACCAAAAACCAGGTGGAACGGTATGGTCTTTCGTCCACCCGACAATATGAGCTTTTTCGGAAAATTTTAACTTTTGAAAGAACGTGGAAGAAAAAACAGCTTGCTCATTTAACTGTCGCCCTTCTTTATGAGAAAAGTTATGAACTTTCTGTTTGGATAAAGGAAGACTTCGTCCAGGCAATTGAAGCTCAATCGACAATTGAAGGACTTCCGGTTCGCCTATTGGAAATTCCAGTGGAAGAAATAAAAAATTTGTCAAACCTTTTTTCCCAAGAAAACATTGCCTTTCTCTATATTACGCCTTTAAAACCTGCAACCATAAAAAATCAACTCAAAAAAATCCTGGCTCTTTGTCGTCAATTTAAAATCGCCACTTTCACCGGTGAAATTACTTATGTTGATCTAGGTGTGGCCATTGGGCTGGGCGTCGTTGATCAAAAACCCCAGGTCTTTATAAACCTTCAGGCTGCCAAGGAGCAAGGCCTTGAGTTTAGCTCCCAGCTTTTAAGAATGAGCTTAATAAAATGAATCCTACGGTTAAATCCGTTGACCAAAAGCCAAAAGTGGCCCTGCGCTCTCGTCTGGCTTGGAAATTTCTCCTGGCCTTTGTGCCTCTTTTAGCCGTTTTTTGTCTCGGCACTTTCTTCATTACACCCTATTTTTATCGACAGCATGGTCTTAATGATTTAAGGAGCAAAGCCAAAAATGTCGCTAGAATCGCTGCTTATAGTGCTGCGCCCGCGGTTTTTTTTGAAGATAAACCAACAATCAATGAAGTTTTGCAAAGCCTATCCCGCGATGAACATTTGTTCTTGGCCATCGTAATTGACGAAAAAGGTCAAGAGATAGCTTCCCTTAAAAAAGATCTGGAGTTTGATTTAACTCCCCTTCGACCCTGGCGCCAGGGAATGTCTTATAATCAACGCTTTTGGATAGAAATTATCAATTTGGATTACCAAGGGAAAAATGTGGGTCGCCTCGTTCTCGGCTTCTCTTTAGAATCGCTCAACCGGGGAACGCGGCTTGTTCAACGAATAACTGGCTTGGCTACTTTAGTTCTTTTCATTCTGAGTGTTGTTATTGCCTATTATTTAAGCTTTCTAGTGACCGGTTCTTTGAGGCGAATAACTCAAGCGGTGGCGGCTATTACTGAGGGCAACTATTCCCACCGGGTTAATATTAATTCCCATGACGAAGTTGGACTACTAGCGACTTCCTTCAATCTAATGCTTGACCGGTTGGCTGCAACGATGAATCATCTCGAAGAAGCCCGTCAAACTTTAGAAAAAAGGGTCGAGGAAAGAACAGCTGAATTGCAAAGGGAAATTGCTGAAAGAATCCAGATAGAAAAGAAACTTCGGGAAAGAGAAGATCTCTTTCGGAGCATGGTCGAAAGTCTCGGTGAAGGCGTGGTTATCGTCGATGACCAAGAAAATTTCCTTTTTGCCAATGCCGCTGCCGTTCGGATTTTTGAATCTGAGGATCGACCTTTGATTAATCGTAACCTGAAAGAATTTACCACGCCTGATCAATTTGCTCTTATTCAAGAGCAAACCAAATTAAGAAAGATTGGCCAACGAAGCACCTATGAATTAAGGCTAACCATGCCTGATGGTCGAGAGAAAGTAGTTCTCGTAACCGCTACGCCTCAATTTGACGACCACAAAAGATTTATTTCTGCTTTAGCGGTGATAACTGATATAACCGAAATGAAAAAAACGGAGGATGTTTTAAGGGCGATGAAGATTAAGCTGGAGGAAAGTATCCGCCAACTGGAAAAAAGGAATGAAGAAGCCAATCTTCTTATTCAAATGGGCGATGCCTTTCAGATGGCTCAGAATGAAAAAGAAGTCATTGCAATTGCCCTTAATTATGCCAAAAAGTTCTTTCCTGAAGAAAGTGGAGCTCTTTATTTAAAAAGTAAAGATGGGCAACTTTTACAAAAAAATGAATCGTGGGGAGCCTTCCAATTTAAGGCTGATTATTTTTTCCCTGAAGAATGCTGGGCCGTAAGAAAGGGACAGCCTCATGAAATCAATGATCCTGAAAAAGACATCCTTTGCCCCCATCTGGCGTTAGAAGAAAAATCACCCCAACCTTTTCTCTGTCTTCCTTTAGTCGCTTTTAGTGAGTCTTTAGGGGTTTTAGTTATGACCTGCTGTCATCCAAGGGGCGATGAAGATAAATTATCTCAAGAAGAGTTTCGGGCAAATAGACAATGGCTAGCCAGGAGTTTCGCCCAGCGTTTGGCCATAGCCATTTTTACTATTAGATTGCGGGAATCATTGAAAGAACAATCAATTCGCGACCCTTTAACTCGTCTGTATAATCGCCGTTTTCTCGAGGAATCTTTAGACCGAGAAATTCTCCGCGCTCACCGCTCTGGCCAGTTAATTGCCGTAATGATGCTTGATATCGACCATTTCAAACAGGTCAATGACCTTTATGGCCACGATACAGGCGACGTTGTCCTGCAAGAAATCGCTCGAGTTCTTGAAAAATCGGTAAGGCGAGAAGATGTTATTTGTCGGTATGGAGGGGAGGAATTTGCCATTATCATGCCCGTCAATTCCCTTGAAGTGGCTATAAGCCGAGCTGAACTTATCCTTGACCGGGTTCGCCTCCTCAAAATTTATTATAAAAATAATATTTTCCAAAACCTTACAATTTCCATTGGCTTAGCTTTTTTCCCTGACGATGGAACTTCCTCTGGAGATTTGCTTAAAGCAGCTGATGAAGCTCTTTTTGAAGCTAAAAGGCAAGGCCGAAATCGGCTGGTTCTATTCCGGAGTTTGAAGCTTGGAGACTCTTAAGCCAATTGGTCTCTGGATTAATTGCTTTCACCACCTTTTGATCATCATTTAGTTCCCTTAAAGATATTCTTTTTTTTCTTTTCCCTTAAGCCAGTCAATCAATTCCCTAATTCTCTGATCAGCTTGGCGATGACAAATCAAGAGAACATCATCCGTGTTAACCACGATCAAATCATTGACCTCAATTAAAGCTGTAAGCTTTTTTGGATTATAAACTAGATTGCCGCTGGCTTGTAAAGAAATAACTTCGCCACGACAAGTATTGTTTCTCTCATCTTTAGGCCACAGATCCAACAACGATGACCATAGCCCAACATCTGACCAATCAAAATCGCCAGGGCAAACAACCACTTCTTTAGCCTTTTCCATAAGGGCATAATCGATTGAAAGAACTGGCATTTGCTTGAAGAGCCCAATCAGCTCATCGTCCTTTTTTTGCGCCAAAGCTTCTATTATTTTTTCCCAGAAGGGAAACCAATCAGGTGCGTAAGCCTTTAATTTTTCAGGAAAAAAGTCGGCCCGCCAAAGAAACATCCCTGAATTCCAATAATAATTTCCTGCTTTTAAAAATTTTTCAGCCTGTTCTCGTGTTGGCTTTTCTTTAAAAGACAAAACAGAGTAAAAGGATTCTCCTTTAAATTCGAGCGGGGAACTTGAATCAAAATTAATATAGCCATAGCCAGTGGCCGGATAAGTTGGGCGAATCCCAAAAGTCACTAAATAGCCTTCATTAGCGGCCGAAGCGGCCGCCTCTAATTTGCGTCGAAAAACCTCGGGTTGGAGAATAACATGATCCGAGGGCAAAGCAGCAACTACCGTCTGCGGTTCCTCCAAAAAAAGCTTAGCTGTGGCCAAAAGCAAGGAAGGAGCCGTATTTCGGGCTAAAGGTTCAACTAAACAGTTCTGAGCCGGGAGAAAAGGTACCAATTTTCTAATAATTCGAACGTAGGCCTCACTGGAAATGGTGTAGATATCTTCAGGAGGAATTAGAGGAAGAAGCCGATCAATTGTTTCTTCAAGCATGGTTTTCTCCCCGGCGATTGGAAGAAATTGTTTTGGTCTCGCCTCTCGGCTTAATGGCCAGAAACGAGTCCCACTGCCTCCGGCCATAATTACCGCCACCAACCGTTCGTATTTTTTCGCCATCCTTCTTTTCTCCTGAAATCCCAATAACTAAAATTAGAATTTGTCGTCCTTTTCGGCTCTAACTTCCCTCATTCTTTTTGTTATATTTTTTGGCTTTAAGCTTATTTCTCCTTATCTCCTAGCCTTCTGATAACTGCCTCAAGCTTTGATTTGATTTCTTGCTGAATTTTTTCCAAGGCTTCAGGAGTATCAGCCTCAAAACGCAAAACGAGCACCGCTTGAGTGTTTGAAGCTCTAACCAAAGCCCAGCCTTGGGGAAAAATCACCCGCACGCCATCAAGGTCAATTAAAGGATATAAAGGAGAAAGTTCTTTTTTTAGCTCGTCAACAATTTTAAATTTTACTTCATCGGAAGCGTAAAGGCGAATTTCGGGAGTGTAATAAGTTGGAGGTAGATAAGCAAGAAGGGACGAAAGTTTCTGGTCCGATTGGGCCACGATTTCAGCCAGTCGACAAGAGGCATAAATGGCATCATCAAATCCAAAATAGCGGTCAGCAAAGAAAATATGACCACTCATCTCTCCCGCAAGCAAAGCTCCCTCCTCTCTAAGTTTTTTCTTGATGAGGGAATGACCTGTTTTCCACATGATCGGCCGACCGCCCAGCCGTTCAATTTCACTGTAAAGAACCTTAGACGCCTTAACTTCAGAGATAATGGCTGCCCCCGGGTTTTTGGGAAGGAGGTCCTTAGCGTAAAGAATTAAAAGCTGATCCCCCCAGATAATCTTTCCCTTATCATCGACCACTCCAAGGCGATCGCCATCGCCATCATAACCAACCCCAAAATCGGCGCCGGTCATCAACACTTTATCAATCAATTCTTTCAGCGCTTCGGGCAAAGTCGGGTCAGGATGATGATGAGGAAAGCGACCATCCATTTCACAGTAAAGCTCAATGACCTCACAGCCAAGTTTTTTAAAAATCGGCCCGGCTACGACGCCGGCGGTGCCATTGCCGGCATCTAACACTATTTTTAAAGGTTTTTTGAGCTTAATATTGTTGATAATAAAATCAATGTATTCAGGAATAACATCATACTGGATAACTTCCCCTGGCTTGTTTTGGACAAAGCGTTCCTCTTTAACTAGTCTATAAAGCTCCTGAATTCTTGGGCCATAAAGGGTTTCCTCGCCGAGCATGATTTTGAAGCCGTTCTGGTCAGGCGGATTATGCGAGCCGGTGATCATAATGGCCGCTTCTTTTTTCCTCTTGAAGACATTGAAATAAAGAACTGGAGTGGGGACAACTCCGATATCTTCAACGTTACAGCCAGTAGAAAGCAGCCCTCTAATCAGCCAAGCCGCTAACTCTGGCGAGCTTAGTCGACAATCACGGCCGACGGCTACCTCTCGACAGCCATGCTCCTGAAAATAAGTTCCGCAGGCCCGGCCAAGAATTTCTGCAAAATTAGCCGTTAAATCCTGAGCTACCTTGCCCCGAATATCATATTCTCGAAAAATCTGGGGGTTAACCTCCATCTCACCACCTCTTGGTTTAACTTATTTTATTGATTGATGTTCTCCCCAGGTGGATCAAGAAGATGTTTGACTTTAGCCTCAATATCCTCCATTTTCCCCTGGGAAGTGAGAATAAATTCAATGAATTCTCGCACTGCTCCTCGCCCGCCTTCGCTTTTACAAAGATAATGACAATTCTGCTTAACCAACGGATGAGCGTCAGCCACCGCGGCGGCTAGTCCCACCATCCTCATTACCTCTAAATCGCCCAAATCATCGCCGATGTAGGCCACTTCATGGGGTTTCAACTGATGGCGCCTAAGAATTTCTTCGAGAACAGCTTTTTTATCTTGAATTCCTTCATGAACTTCGTCCATACGAAGACGACGGGCTCGATGAAGAAGGGTTCGGGAAGTTTTGCCGCTAATAACCCCGGTGATTAACCCTGCCTGTTTAGCCATTAAAATACCCATCCCATCGCGAACGTTGAAAGCCTTAGTTTCCTCACCATTAGGCAGGATGAAAATTGTCCCATTAGTCAGGGTGCCATCGACATCCATTAAAATAAGTTTAATCTTTCTCGCTCTTTCTTCAAGGGTCATCAGAACATCTCCGTTCGCCATAAATCGTGGAGATGAATAATTCCCTCCACTTTACCTTCTTTATCTTTAATGATCAGAGACGTTATTTTCCTTTCTTCCATTAAATTAAGAGCTTCCGTGGCCAAACTTTCTTTACTGATGGTTACTGGATTGGGCGTCATACAATCTCGAGCCAGCCGAGAGGAAAATTTTTCCCGATAGCGACGAACCATACGGCGCAGATCACCATCAGTAATTATCCCCTTGAGTCGACCTTCATGGTCAATCACGCAAGTCATGCCAAATCCTTTCTGAGTCATCTCTTCCACTACCTCTAACATAGGGGTCTCTTCATAAACCAAAGGAACTTCCTCTCCAGTATGCATTAGATTTTCCACTTTCAAAAGCCGTCGACCAATATGGCCCTTGGGATGAAAAAAGGCAAACTCCTTTTCCCCAAAACCTTTTTTCTTCATTAAAGCGATGGCTAAGGCATCGCCAAGGGCTAAAGCGGCCGTCGTCGAAGCGGTTGGAACTAGGTTTTTTGGCCCAGCTTCTTTTTCGACGCGGGCATCCAAGACAATATCACTATAGCGAGCGATCCGAGAGCGTGGATTTCCTGTTATCGTAATGAGCTTAACGCCAATTCTTTTAATAAATGCTAATAAATCGACAATCTCTTTGGTTTCACCGCTGTAAGAGATAGCCAGAATTGTATCTTCTTTCTGAATCATTCCCAAATCGCCATGGCCGGCCTCAGCCGGATGGACAAAAATCGCTGGGGTACCACAACTGGCTAAAGTGGCGGCAATTTTCCGCCCAATCAGTCCAGATTTGCCCATCCCGGTAACAATCACTCGTGATTTGGTTTGACTAAGGAGATCAACTGCTTTAATAAAATTATCATCCAACCTCTGAGCTAAATCAGCCACAGCTTTAGCTTCGGTTTCTAAGACATCTTTAGCAATCGCTAGGAGATCATTTTTCTTCATGGTTTATCTCTCTCGTCGAAGACCAAATAGCTAAGACTGATTTTAAAACTTCCTTTAATTGATCCAATTTTAAAGAATTATCTTTATCAGAGAGAGCTCGAGAGGGCTCTTCGTGAACTTCAAGGAAAAGGCCATCAGCCCCAGCTGCGATGGCGGCCTTAGCAATAACAGGAATAAATTCAGGTCGTCCAGAAGATCTTATTCCTGCTCCTCCAGGTTTCTGAACCGAATGAGAAGCATCGATAATCACAGGATAACCCCACTGCTTCATAATGGCAATGGATCGAGGATCAACGATAAGATCATGATAGCCAAAGGAAGTGCCTCTTTCAGTCAGCATGATTTGTTCATTACCTTGACTGGTCACTTTTTCAATGACCAAGGCCATATCCTCAGGCGCCATAAACTGACCTTTTTTAAGATTAATGGGCTTAAAGGTCCGGGCCGCCGCTAGAAGCAAATCAGTTTGACGGCAGAGAAAAGCGGGAATCTGCAGGACATCAAGAACTTCAGCGGCCGGTTCAGCTTGCCAGGGTTCATGAATATCACTTAAAACTGGAAGATTTACTTCCTCTTTGACAGTTTTTAGAATGGCTAATCCCTTTTCGATTCCAGGGCCACGATATGATTTTAGAGAGGATCGATTAGCTTTATCAAAAGAAGCCTTAAAAATAAAGGGGAGGTTAAATTGTCGACAGATTTGCTTAATCTGGCGAGCCAGAAAAAGAGCATGCTCTTCTGACTCCAGAACACAAGGTCCGGCGATAAGAAACAGGCTTTTGCCCCCTCCAATTGTTGTTCCCTCAGATAATTTTATTTCTCTGCTGACGGTAAGCATAACTAGCTCCAATGAAAGCTTTAAAAAGAGGATGAGGCTCAAGCGGACGAGATTTGAATTCAGGATGAAATTGGCATCCTAAAAACCAAGGATGACCCGGCAATTCTATTATTTCAACTAGATTATATTTTGGGTTGCGGCCAGTAATTTCAAGGCCCGCTTGGACCAGAGTCTCTTCATAGGCCGGATTGAATTCATAGCGATGACGATGTCGTTCATATACTATAGTTTTCCTATAGGATTTATAAGCTAATGAGGATTTCTTGATTTCACAAGGATAAGCTCCAAGGCGCATTGTCCCCCCTAGATCATGCTCAGGTTTAAGCTCTCGCCATAGGGAAAAGATTTTATGCGGAGTCGTCGGGTCGAATTCAGTGCTATGGGCTTTTCTTAAATGGGCCACATGTCGAGCAAATTCGATAGTAGCCAATTGCATACCTAAACAAATTCCAAAATAGGGGACTCCATTTTCTCGGGCATATGTAATCGCATTAATCTTGCCTTCAATCCCTCTACTTCCAAAACCTCCAGGAACTAAAATCCCATCATGCGGCGAAAGAATTTTTTCAACTTCACCTCGCTCAAGATCCTCTGCTTCAACCCAAGCAATATTTACTTTAAGTCCATTGGCTACCGCTCCGTGAATTAAAGCCTCCTTGAGGCTTAGATAGGAATCCCGAAGAGCTGCATATTTGCCCACAAGAGCAATCTTCACTTCATCTTTTGGATTATTCATTTTTCGAACAAAAGCTTCCCATCGACTTAATTCTCTTTTCCCTGGAGGCAAGCCAAGTTTTTTTAGAACAATTTTATCCAATCCTTCCCGAGCATAAATTAAAGGAATTTCATAAATGTTGTCGACATCTTTAGCCGTAATGACGGCTTCGACTGGCACATTGGTAAAAAGAGAAATCTTGGCTTTCAACTCAGGAGTAAGAAATCGATCGGTGCGGCAGAGAAGAATATCAGGTTGAATACCAATGGCCCGAAGCTCTTTAACACTGTGTTGAGTAGGTTTTGTCTTTAACTCCCCAGAAGTCTTAATGAAGGGGATGAGGGTCAGATGGACAAAAAGAGTATTTTCAGGTCCTAATTCTAGCCTCATTTGACGAATAGCTTCTAAAAATGGTTGCCCTTCAATGTCACCTACTGTGCCTCCAATCTCGACAATGACAATATCATTATCATTATCTACTCCATGGATAGCCGCTTTAATTTCATCGGTCACGTGAGGAATTACTTGAACTGTCTTTCCCAGAAATTCTCCCTTCCTTTCCTTTTTGATTATGGCTTCATAAATTCGGCCAGCCGTCCAATTATGGGCTTTCGAAGTTTGAGTCGAAGTAAAACGTTCATAGTGCCCCAAATCAAGATCTGTCTCGGCCCCATCTTCGGTAACATAAACTTCCCCATGCTGAAAAGGATTCATTGTTCCTGGATCAACATTAAGATAAGGATCAAATTTTTGAATCGTAATTTTATAGCCATGACTTTCAAGAAGACAACCAATCGAAGCGGCCGCGATTCCTTTGCCTAAGGAAGAGAGAACACCGCCTGTAATAAAAACATATTTTGGTCGCTTCATTAATTTCTCTCTTTCAAAAATTGCTCAACCTTTATTAAATCTTCAGGCGTATCAACTCCAAGAGTAGGTTCGGGTATCGCCAACATCCTAATTCTGTAGCCATTTTCAAGCGCCCGAAGCTGTTCTAAGCGTTCACTTTTTTCCAGTCGAGACGGTTCTAACCGGCAAAGAGTCATCAGAACTTCTCTTCGATAAGCATAAATTCCAATATGTTGATAAAAAAAATCTATAGCCCCATTGGGCAAAGGAGAACGGGAAAAATAGAGGGCATATCCTCTTCTATCCACTACCACTTTGACTCGATTGAGGTCCTGAATAGCTTTAAGATCATAAACTGGCGCCATAAGGGAGCTTATATCCGCTTCCTTGGAAATTAAAGGAGGAATAAGCAAGTCAATCATCCAGCCTTGGATCAAGGGTTCATCCGCTTGAATATTAACGATAATTGAGGCTTCCCTCGACTCAGCCACCTCAGCAACCCGGTCAGTTCCTGAAGGGTGATCAGCTCGGGTCATAATGACAGGGGCCCCAAAAGAATGCGAAACGGCAGCAATTCTCCCATCATCAGTCGCGATCAGAACTTCAGCTAAATTTTGGGCTGAAATTGCTGCTTCGTAGACCCACTGTAAAAGGGGCTTACCTAGTAAAAGAGCTAAAGGCTTGCCAGGAAAACGAGACGAAGCATATCGAGCTGGGATTATTCCAATAGCTTTAACCATTCCTCTTTATTCCCCCCTCTCAGTGAATGCTTGATTAAAGTCAGCGGCTTCTCCAGTTAGGCAACGAGCCTGTAATAAAGCTCCTTCTTCGACCATCAAGCGGGGAGTAATTATTGTGCCCGTAACTTTACCCTTATCATGAATTTCTATTTTTTCCCTTGCTTTTAACGTTCCCTGCAATTCTCCTCGAACAATGCAAGTCCCGACCTCAATTTCGGCTTTAACTTTGCCTTCGTCCCCAATTATTAAAACAGCTTCAGAGGAAATTTTTCCTTCAAAATAACCATCAATCCGGAAGGAGCCGCGGAAAGAAAGTTCTCCTTTCATGATGGTGTTACTATCGAAAAAACCAGTTATTTTATCATCATCTGGCAATTTCTTTTTTTCTTTCATCTTTCACCTCTTGGACAGAGCTGTTGGCTTAAACGTGTCAAATCCTCAGAGGAATAATAAAAAATCTTGATTATCCCTTTCTTCGGACTGCCCTCAATTTTAACTTTTGTTCCAAAAAATCTAATTAAAGCCTCTTCCATTGCCAGAAGTTCAGGATTTACTTTTTTAACTTTCGCTGTCCCTCGTCCTTGAGTCCATTTTTTCACCAATTTTTCGGTTTCTCGAACTGAAAGTCCCCTTTTAACAATCATCTCAGCCAAAGAAATCTGGAGAGCTGAATCTGTTAAAGCAGCCAGAGCTCGGGCATGCCCCATAGAAATTTTCTCCTCAGCTAAAAAATTTTGAACCTTTTGAGGAAGAGAAAGTAACCTTAAATAATTGGTTATGGATGAGCGATCTTGACCAACCCGGGCAGCAATCTCTTCATGAGTCAAACCCAGTTCTTCAACCATCCGCTTATAAACATTAGCCACCTCAAGGGGATTTAAATCTTCCCGCTGCAAATTTTCAATCAGGGAAATCTCCAGCTGCTTCTCTCTCGATAATTGCCGAATCAAAGCCGGGATTTTTCTCAATCCAGCAAGCTGAGCCGCTCGCCACCGTCTTTCCCCGACAATAATGCGATAATAGTCGCCTTCGGGAACCACGACAATGGGTTGAATAACCCCTGTTTCTTTGATGGAAGCTGCTAATTCCTCTAAACTTTTCTGACTCAATTTCATTCGGGGCTGATCTGGACTAGGCCGAAGTTGATCAATATCGAGTTCAGCCCACCTTTCCCCTTTGATTAGACCTATCTCTTCGGGAAGAAAAACCTCTAGACCTCTCCCCAGGGCTTTTTTGGTCATTTTTTCATTATCTCCTGAGCCAAGTTAAGATAAGCCTCAGCTCCTTTTGATTTTATATCATAAAGAATGATTGGTTTACCAAAACTTGGGGCCTCAGCCAAGCGAATACTCCTAGGTATAACCACCTCAAAGACAACTTGCTTCAGGGACTTTCTTATCTCTTCTGCTACCTGACGAGAAAGATTAGTCCTTTCGTCATACATAGTCAAGAGGATACCTTCAAGAGAAAGCTGAGGATTAAAATAACTTCTGACTTTATCAAAAGTGTTCAGAAGAGCAGGTATTCCCTCCATACAAAAAAATTCACATTGAACTGGGATAAGGATGGTATCAGCGGCAGTTAAGGCGTTAATCGTCAAAAAGCCGAGGGAAGGAGGACAATCGATTAAAACGAAATGAAACTGGTTCTTAATCGGAGCAATTGCTTCTTTTAACTTTCTTTCTCTATTGTCAGCGGTAACGAGTTCAACTTCTGCTCCAGCGAGCTCAGGCGAACAGGGACATAAATAAAAATTATCCAATTCAGTTCCCTGGATATGGTCAAGAAGTCTTTGACCATCCATCATGGCTGAATAGATTCCTTTTCTCGGAACAGGAGAACGACCAAGGCCCGCTGTCGCCATTCCCTGAGGATCTAAATCAATAAGAAGCACCCGATTATTCTTTAGGGCTAAGCAAGCTCCTAAATTGATAGCGGGCGTTGTTTTGCCTACCCCTCCTTTTTGATTAGCAATGGCAATAACTCGACCCATTTTTAATTATGTTTCACGTGAAACCTTAGGTTCAGAAGGCTTTTTTGTCTTTGCTTGTTTTATCTTCTTAAAATAAACATATAAATTAATTATCGTGGCGGGCGTAATTCCAGGAATCTTTTTGGCTTCCCCAAGGGTTCGTGGTTTGAATTTTCCCAATTTTTCGACTGCTTCCCTAGTCAGGCCAGGCACTTCTTGGAAATTAAAATCCTCAGGTATCTTAATTTCATTCACTTGGTTTAACTCTTCTATTTCCCTTTGTTGTTTTTTAAGATAGCCTTCATATTTTATTTCAGCCTCGATGAATCGTTTCTCTTCAGCCGTAAGCTCTTCTAGGATCGGGGCATATTTTATCACATCACTTAAAGAAACTTGAGGCATTTTCAGATAATTTTTTAAAGTAAAACTCCCCCCTGCAGAGAAGGAAATTTTTTCCCTTTCGAGAAAAATCATTATTTTCTTCAATTTTTCTCTTTTTTTTAGATATTTTTGAAATTGCTCTTCCTTTATTAACCCAAATTGATAACCATACGGCGTCAATCGTTCATCAGCGTTATCAATTCTTAAATTCAATCTATACTCAGCCCTAGAAGTGAAAAGCCGATAAGGCTCTTCGACGCCTCGGGTGATTAGATCATCAATTAAAACCCCAATATAGGCTTGATCTCGCCTTAATATAAAAGGCGGTTTTCCTTTTAATTTTAGCGCCGCATTAATGCCAGCAATCAAACCCTGGGCCGCTGCTTCTTCATAACCTGAGGTTCCATTTATTTGACCGGCCAAGAAAAGATTTTCTATTTCGATTAACTCAAGGTTGGGTTTTAATTGAGTGGGCAAAACCGCATCATATTCAATTCCATAAGCGGGGCGAAGGATTTTGGCTTGGTCAAGTCCTGGGATACTTTTTAGAATTTCTCTTTGAACTTCAAGAGGCAGGCTCGAAGAAAGGCCATTGACATAAATTTCAGTCGTGTCTAAACCCTCAGGCTCAAGGAAAAACTGATGCCGATTATGATGAGGAAATTTGACCACTTTATCCTCAATGGAGGGACAATAGCGAGGTCCGATGCCTTTTATTTTGCCACTATAAAGAGGAGATTTATCAAGATTTCGCCGAATAATTTCATGGGTTTTTTCATTAGTATAACCGAGATAACAGAGAATCTTATTTTCAAGTTTTTTCTGAGTCCAAAAAGAGAATGGGACGGGCTCATCATCTCCAGGTTGGGGTGTAAAATAAGACCAATCTATTGACTGACGATCGAGCCGCATAGGCGTTCCTGTTTTAAGTCGGATAATTTTTAAGCCAAGCCGCCGTAAACATTGACTTAATTCAATCGATGGTGGCTCATTCGCTCGGCCTGCTGGATAGCTTTGAAGGCCAATATGGATTAAGCCATTAAGGAAAGTGCCAGGCGTTAAAATAACGGCTCGACTAATAAATTCGCTGCCATCAAGAGTTCGCACCCCCCTGACTTGTCCATTAGCCACCAAAAGATCAATCACGATGGCCTGAAATAAAGTTAGACGGGGCACGCCCTCAAGCCAATGCTTCATTGTCAGGCGATACTTAGCCTTGTCACACTGAGCCCGAGGAGCCTGAACCGCTGGGCCCCGACTTCGATTGAGCAATCGAAACTGAATCCCTGTTTCGTCGGTTAATCGGCCCATTAATCCGCCTAGAGCGTCAATTTCTCGAACAAGGTGACCTTTGGCCAAGCCACCCACAGCTGGATTACAGGACATTTGGGCAATGGTTTCAAGGTGAATTGTTAAAAGAAGGGTCTCAAAGCCCATTTGGCTGGCGGCCCAAGCTGCTTCGCAGCCGGCATGACCAGCCCCAACGACAATGATATCATATTCTCCAATTATGGCCATTTTATTTGCCCAGGCAAAATTCCTGGAAAATAGCGTTGATTATTTCCTCAGATTTAATTTCGCCAGTCAATTGACCAAGAACTTCTGTGGCCGGCCGGAGTTCTTCGGCTACAATTTCCTCAGAATATCCCGCCTCGAGCTTCTCGCAAGCTTGGGTCAGAGCTTCTTTTATTCTTTCTAAAGCTACTTTTTCTCGCCAGTGAAAGATAACCTCTTCATGGTCTTGCCTCATGGCAGGCGGGAAAACTTCTAACATAGCTTTTCGAAGTTTATCCAGATTAGTTTTGTGCAAAGCTGAGACTTCAATGATGGGCTTCCCAGAAGCGAAGTTTTCAAGTTGTCGCCTCTCAAGCCTTGAGGGGAGATCAATTTTATTGATTACCAAAATGGCTTTTTTATCCTGAGCCAGACCAAGAATCTCATAGTCATCTTGGGATATAGGTTGAGAATTATCTAGAATAACCAGTAAACCTTGAGCTTGAGAGGCTAAAGCTTGACCTCGCCTTATGCCCTCCTCTTCGACAGGATGACCTGGCTGACCAAGACCGGCCATGTCAATTAGCTTGAAAAGGAACTCGCCAATTTTGATCCTTTCTTCAAGATAATCGCGCGTTGTTCCTGGATAGGGGCTAACTATCGCCCTTTCTTTTTCGAGAAGAGCGTTAAAAAGAGTAGATTTACCGACATTGGCCCGACCAACTAGGGCCAAGGTAAGTCCTTGCATCATTGCTTGACCAAGGTCATGGGATTGAATGAGTTTGTCGACCTCCCTGACAATTTCTTTTATTTTTCGGCTAATTTCTTCCAGGTTAATTTGAAGACCCTCATCGGGAAATTCAATGGCTGCCTCCACCTGACTTAAAAGGTCAATTAAAGCTTTTCGCAAACTATCAATTTTCTTAGATAACCGACCGCTGAGCTGGCCATAAGAAAGTCTGGCTTGAGTCAGGGATGTCGCTCGGATTAAATCATTAACCGCCTCGGCTTGAAGCAAATCAATCCGTCCATGGAGATAAGCTCTCAGGGTAAATTCCCCGGGATGGGCCAAACGGGCGCCAGCTTTAAGACCAAGACGAACCACTTCTTCTAAAATGATTGGACTGCCATGGCAAATAATTTCCACCATATCCTCCCGAGTATAGGAGCGAGGGGCAGGGAAATAGACAGCTGTGGCTTCATCAAAAGCTTCGTCTTTTTCAAAATCAATTAAGGTTCCCTGGACAAGAGACCAGGCTTTTAATTCTGTTTTAGCCCGGAATATTTTCATGGCAATCTCTAAAGCCTTAGGACCACTCAAGCGAATTATTCCTAAGGCCGATTGACCAGGAGGCGTAGCGATCGCAATTATCGTCTTGGTTAAATCAATTTCTTGGATAATCATGACCTAAAAATTTAGAATAAACTGGTTAAAGGCTACATCTTCCTTAGCTCTTCTTCTAATAATGATTATTATGAATTTATTTTAAATTTCAAAGGAGCTAAATTTTAAGTTAAAAAAATTAAAGAGCTAAAATTTTGAATTGACCTTAAGTTTTAAGAGGATAAATTCTCACCTTTTTGTAAAATCCTTCCCCCAGACTTTCAGTGCTTAAACCAGGAATTTCATTAACGACGAGATGAATTATTCGTCGCTCATAAGGATTCATTGGTTCCAAAATCTCTTCGTGGCCAGTGGCTAAGACCTTCTGAGCTGTCCTTTCCGCTATATCTCTAAGTTTTCTTTCCTTTTTTCTTCGGAAAAAGTCACAATCTACTTGAATTTTTCGGTCTGAAATCTTATTGAGAATATGCTGGATAGCTAAAAGGAGAGCTCCTTCCTGACGTAACAGAAGACCACGGTCAGGGCCATCAAAAACCAGATAGAGGAAATTATTCTTTTTTTTAACTTCAAAACTCAATTCAAGGGGAAAAAGAGTTAAAAATTTTTGCAAGAAGGTGCTTATCCCCTCAGCTTCATTAGATTCTTTTGGCCAAGCCCGAATTACAATTTCCTTCCCCTTAAAACCAAAAAGCTTCGTCTTCTCCGTAACGACTTCAAAAGAAATTTTATCCCGGGGAAGCTTTAGATTATGCTCAGCATTACTCAAAGCTTCATCTAGATTTCTTCCCCTGAATTCAAAAACTTCATTATTTCTTTGATTTTTTCCCATGAACTTGACTCTTTTTTCGCCTCATCAGGCGATTCATGAGATATTGTTGGATAATCTGTAGGACATTGTTGGTTAGCCAATAGAGAACTAGACCACTTTGAAAATTAATAAAAATAATTGTCATAAAAATGGGCATGATTAAAGTTAATCTTCTTTGAGTTGGGTCCGCTGAGGTGGGCACCATTTTTTGACTTATGTATTGGGTTATCCCCATCAATATAGGCAAGATATAATAGGGATCGCGACTAGAAAGATCCTTTATCCAGAGGATAAAAGGGCTCCGCCTTAATTCAATGGCAATCACTAATAGTCGATAAAAAGCAATAAAAACCGGCAATTGAATCAAGATTGGCAAACAGCCAGCAGCTGGATTAATTCCGTGCTCTTTATAGAGCCTCATCATTTCTTCATTCAATTTCCGACGTTCCTCAAGATCTCGACGAGCTTTCTTGTATTTGGCCTGAAGAGCTTTGATTTTGGGCTGAAGCTCCTGCATTTTGGCCATTGATTTTGTGCTGCTGTAAGTCAGGGGAAAAAAGATAATTTTGACAACTAGAGTCATTAGGATGATGGCCACTCCCCAATTAGGAATAAATCGATAAAAGGCCTTCAAGCCAAGAAGAAGAACTTCAACGATGGCTCCAAAGAAACCAAAATTAATAAGTTTTTTAGTTTCGTAACCAAAGCTCTTTAAGCTATCAATTTCTTTGGGCCCAATTCGAATAATCTTAGGGGGGTTAGTCCCCAAAAAATAACCTGAAATTGTCTGACCGGTCTCAGGAAGCGCTATAGACTCCTTAAAGAAATGGGCCCGACCTTGATTTTCAGGGAAAAGAAAAAGAGCAGCCGTGTAATTATCCTCATAGGCCGCCCACAAAAGCGAAGTATATTCAACCTTTTGCTCTTTAAGTTTCTTTTCAGCCAACCGTAAAACCTTAGGCGGCCAATAAAAAGCAACTCCTCCAGATTCCAGAGAACCAATTTTCCCTCCAGGAAGTTGATGGTAACCAATCCCTGGTCCCCAGATCACCAAAAAGTCAACTTGACGGCCGTCCTTGTATAAAGAAATCTCAACTTCAAAATCATATGAACCACCACGGAAGATAAATGTTTTGATTATATATACACTTTTCCCATCGGAATAATAGAATTTTAATTCCCCTTTTTCTCCATCGGCCAAAGATAAAGAATCCTTTGATTCTCGATAAATAGCCTGATTGGCTACATTTTCAAGGCTTTTATCTTCCAGTCTTAGGGAAAGAGGATAAACCTTCAGGAGCTCGGCAAGAGAGGAAACCACTTCAAGAGGCTGATTGGTTTCATCCAAATAGCGGTTTAAGCGCCAGCTGGTCAGGACAGCCCCTCGGTTCTTCCATTTGGCTGTATAAAGAGAAGTGGTCACAGTTATTTCTTTTTCTTCTTCCCCGACCAAAGCTTCGGGAATTATGATTGAGGGAATTGCTTCAAAAGATTTCATCTCGCCTGGCTTTTCTTCAGGGATTGGCTCTTCCTTAGACATTTGGCTGCCAACCTGTGGCCTCGGCGGTTTAATAAAAAGAAACTGAAATAGAAGGAGCACCAGAATCGATAGAACCATCGCTAGAAGTAATCTTTTTTCCATAACCTCGCCTCTTAAGGCACAGGATCAAAACCGCCAGGATGCAGGGGATGACAACGAAGAAGCCTGATTAAAGCCAACCCTGTCCCTTTGAAAAAGCCGTATTTTCTTAAGGCTTCATAAGCATAATCAGAACAGGAAGGAGCAAAACGACATCGAATCCCTAGAAGAGGAGAAATAAACTGTTGATAAAATCTGATCAAAATTAAACTAAGATTGATCAATTCTTTTTCTCTCTATGGGCAATTCGATTAAGGGTGCGAAAGTATTCTTCCCGATATACCTGCCAGCTAATACCCTCAATTCCTTGAGTTGCCACCACCAATATATCCATGGGAAAGGGAATTCGACTTTTATTACGACGAAAAAGCTCACGCACCCACCGTTTAATTTTATTTCTAAGCACGGCTTTACCTATTTTCCGGCTGACTACCACCCCCAGGCGGGAGTAGCCAAGATTGTTTTCATGATAAATCAAGTTGAAGTATTTTCCTTTAACCCGATGACCTTTTTGATATAAAAATAAAAAGTCTTTCTTCTTTCTAATTCTTTCGTGAGCCCTTAGCCCCTCATCCATTAAACCGCCAGACGTTTGCGACCTTTCTGGCGACGCCTTTTGAGGACTTTTATTCCGCCTCGGGTTTTCATTCTGACTCGAAAGCCGTGGGTCTTTTTGCGATGTCGAAGATTGGGCTGATAAGTTCTTTTCATCGCTCACCTTAAATGCTTATGTTATTAAACCTTAACTTCTCTGTCAAGTTGTCTCTATTTGTTTTTGGATCTATCTTTCCAACTGATCATAGAGGGGGAAGGCTGGAATGAAACGGCCACTTTCATTAGAAACAGTGATGGCTAAAATCCGCAAAGTTTCATTATAGGGCAAGGTCAATCTTCTGGGATTTTCTGGAGTTTCTATGATATAAGCAAAAAGATAACAATAGCTATAAGGCTCATTCGAACCATCAATTCCGTGGAGATGAGAACTAAACCAAGCGACTGGCGCTGGTTTGATATAACCAGGTACTAAGCCGGCAAATTCCATAACTTCCCTAATTGGCGGCGGCGAGAAAAGCAAAGGGGGTGAACTGGCTGAGGAAGACCGAGGAGAAAGAAGCTCTTCTTTTATTGTCCAAAGCCTCCGATCCCACTGGCCTATGTATCCATCCCAGCTTTGAATGATGAGTTCAACGGGTCTTTCTTCGACCCAAAAAGTAGCTCTCTGATCGCTCGAAGCAGAGGCGGCCAAAAGATAAAGTCTCTTATTGTCGCCTTCAGGTAAGGCGACGGTCTGACCTTTAGGGATAAGAGCGTTTGGTCCAACCGCTGGCCCTAAGGCAAAGCGAATCGCGCCAAATTCTATTTCAGGGGGAAGCATCTCGGAAGGAAGGCACCGACCAGAAGCATCGAACCCTCGTTGATTCATTGAACCATCAGGGCAAGCGGCGGCCAGATCATAGTTAAGAGGGACGGGTTTAAATTTGGGAGGTTCAGTCTTAAAGGGAGCAGGAGCCAAATCCAGAGCAAGACTTTTGATCTCGTATGGTTTAAGAGTAAACATTAAACTTTTAGTTTGGGCGGCTGAACCTTTAATCATCAAATCTCTCAAAGGATCTTCAACTCCATTGACCTCCCTGGCTTTCAAAATGGGTGCCTCGACATCCAAATTAACTGGCCTTGTTGCACCATCCATTTCTACAACCCGAAGAATAATGGCCTCGCTATCTTCAGCCTTTTTTAAGGCCATTAGCCTAACTCGACTTGTATTGAAGCGAAGGAAAGAGAAGCTTTTGCCCAGAGGACCAGGATGGGCTGGACCAGTAAAAACGAGAAGAGGTTGATTGAGTCGATAGCCCTGCCAGTCTGTCTCATCCAGACGATAATTGCCCCTGTGAGCCGTCAAGCCAAAAAGAATCTCATGTCGGCCCCAATCCTGACTTGATTGATCCCCATAAGCTTCCCAACCTTGACTTATTCCAGGAGTTCTGAGCAAAGTCAAGCGAATGGTATGGTCATTAGGTTTATCACTCCCAATTTTACAATCCGTTAAGATAGTCACCCCAAAAGATTGACTACTATCAGTCAAATCTATCCATTGATGGGAGGGAACTTCGAATTGTTTTTCCGTGTTAGTCGGCCTTTGGACTGTCCCAACACCCCAATTATAAGTAGCCATTTTATTTTTTGCGGTTAATGGGAAGACAACCTTTAAATGAGCTTCAGGGGTATGCCAGTCTATCAGGTTATAAAATTCAACTCTTTGACCAGCCTCACCGGCGGCGAGTCGAATAATTTGGCGAAATTTTGAGCCCTCAGCTTCTCGGGTTACCTCTAGAGCGACCCGAGCTGGGCCCCTTTCGATAATTCTCGTTTTGGCCGGGCCAGCCACGTAAGCTCGGGGCGGTCGGATTTGATCTTCCCAATCCATATTCCATGCTGGCCATTGAGCTGGTTTATCCGTTTTAATTTCTAATCTAATCGGGCTAGAAAGAAGTTCTCGCCGCAGTTTTTTGTCATAAATACTTTTGACATCACCCTTTTCATCTAAGCTTACTCGATAGCGTTCATTTTCTAGGCTATTTTCGGTAACTTTTAAAGTTGAAGGTAAGCTCACCTCAGCCGGCCGGACATCATACACTGCCAAACCGACAGATGAAACTTTGGCTACAAAAATAACCCGATCCTCTTCTAGCTGAGCTGGAACTTCCCGGCCATCAGGGCCAAAAACTCGGACTGCTTTCGGGCGCCCCCCAGGAAAATTAAGCTTCGCTTCCACAACTTCTTCGCGAGCAATATTAAGGGGATTAAAAACTACCACCGGAACACCCTTAGCCCGAGTATCTAGCTGGGTGGCCAAAGCTTCAATTGAACTCTCAATAACCCCGGAAAAAAGATTCATCGCTAAAACTTCATCATTCCAGGAATACTCATAGGCTTTAGGAATACTGGTCCCTGGAAGAATATCATGAAATTGAGCGGCCAGAACCAAACCCCAGGCCTCATTAATCTTTTTTTGAGGATAAGACCTTAGACCTAACCAGGAGGCCATAACGGCAGCTTTTTCCGCCGCTTCAGCCAAAGTTTCATTGAGACGATTCCAACGCTTCATATAAGCTTGAGAGGTAATAGAGCCGGCTGAATGATTGGTCAACTCCAAATCTCCCTGATATCGAGGCAAACCCTTGATCATTTCAGGCGTCAAATCAAGGAAAAGCTGCTCGGCCGTGGCTGAAACTACAGTTACTGGACCATCTCCAACCTGAACTTCAGGTCTGGGTTCAGGTTTTTTCAGAGGCTCAATTATTTGAGGCCGCCTAAGCTCTAAGGATGGAAGAACAGTTTTGGCTTTAGTCACAATAGCTTCGAGCAATCGGACAGAAGACTCAGAGGGAGAGCCACCTGTATCACCTGTTCCATAATACATATAATCAGCATAAACACCGCTGACCTGGCCATTAAGCATTATTCGAGCTGGCCAATCAACCAAGGGCCGCCTAGCTTGTTCACCGGCTGGCCGCTCGGGTGGGGTCTTGCTCAAGTCATAGGTGATGTTTTGGGCATAACTTCCTGGATTAAAGGCAGCAACCACCGCTTGACCATCGGGACCGACCCAAAGACCAAGATTGAAGGGGATACCTTCTGGTGTCTTTTGAGGAGAATTCGGACCACCTACGGGCGCATTGGACCCCCAAGTCAACTTTTGGGTCGAAAAGCCTTTCAACCCACAATGAGCTAAAAGGCTAGGAAGAGAGGCCGGGAAGCCAAAACAATCAGGGAGCATAAATTCAGCACTCCTTCGGCCAAGTTCTTTTTCAAAAAATTTCGTGCCATAAAGAATCTGTCGGATAATTGATTCAGCCGAAGGAGCATTAACGTCCGATTCTTCCCACGAAGAACCACAGGGAAACCACCGCCCAGCCTTAACCAACTCTTTAACTCGATTAAAATCGGCCGGATAATACTCTTTCATCATCCGATAGCGGTTGGCGCCACTAAAATTGAAGATGTAATGGGGATACTTATCAATCAGGTAAAAATTTAGCCGCATAGTCTTTGGGATATATTCTTTTATTGTGGTTACATAATCCCATCGCCACTGGGTATCTAGATGGGCATAGCCAACAACATAGAGAGTCGGGGTTTTGGTTAAATCGCGATGGCTGGACGGAGAGGAAAAGCCTTTAGGATTAAAACCAAGGGAAAAAAGGATTAATATGGATAAAAAGCTCAATATTTTCTTAATCAGTTTCATTTCAACCTCCTCTGGTTTTTTCAATATTAAAATAATCTCATTTTGTAAAGCAAATTTTTGGAGGTCATTAATAAAAAAATATTTATATTAAAGCGAGTTATCTTATATTTAAAACTAAAATTTAGGGTAATAAGAGACTAATTCAATCAAAATTTGAATTTCCACTAAATTTCAACTAAAATTAAACCAATGGATTCATTTAAGATAGGTGATAAAGTAATCTATCCTAACCAAGGTATCGGGATCATTGAAGATATTAAAGAGGCCAATTTATTCGGCGAGACTTTTCGCATTTATCATGTTAGAATTTTAGCTAATAATTCCCTCGTTCTGGTACCTGTAACCAATACGGGAGAGGTGGGGTTGAGAAGACCGATTTCAAGCGAAGTGGTAGAGGACATTTTTGAATTTATTCGCAGTAGCCCTATCGATATCCACCGTGATTGGAAAGAAAGGTACAAAGAAAATCAAAATCTGATGAAATCAGGCAAAATATTTGATGTGATTCTGGTTCTCAAAGGTCTCTATTATCTGAATCTACAAAGAAGTCTTTCCTTTCGCGAGAAGGCGATGATGGAAAAAGCCAAGGAACTTATCATCAGTGAGCTCGCCGAGGCCACTTCGCTTTCAGCCTTAGAAATCGAAAAAAAATTAGAGGAATGTTTAGCCCAGTGTTTTCTACCCTTTAAATCCGAACCTCAAATCTAAGGCTGAAAGCCATGGTCCTGACAGCCGCTCTTCTTTTTATTTTATGTCTTTTCCTAAGCGCTTTTTTTGCTGCTTCTGAAACTGCTTTTATTTCTGTCAATCCCTTTAAACTGCGTTCTTTGGAAGCGAAAGGAGTAAAACGGGCTGGACTCATTCAAAAAGTCAGAGCTAGGCTTGACCGTTTTTTAACCTCCATTCTAGTGGGCAATACATTAGTCAACATAGCCGCAGCCTCCTTAGCTACTTTTCTCGCCGTCTCCCTCTTGCCTGAAAAAAAAAATCAGGCTGTTCTCCTCGCCACCGTCATTACTACTGGCCTAATTCTTCTCTTTGGAGAAATTGGTCCTAAAACATTAGCCGCTTATCATCCCCTCAAACTCGCGCTCAATCTTGTCCAGCCGTTGCGTTTTTTCCTCCTAATTCTTGCCCCCATCTCTCGAGCTTTGGCTGGCTTTATTAACTTTTTTGTGCCAACTTCGAGCCGAAGTTCGCGGCCTGATTTGCTGAGTGAAGAGGAAATGAAATTAATGATTATGGCCGGGAGCGATACTCTGCCCAAGGAAAAACGTCAAATGCTGGCGGCTGTTTTGGCCATAACGACTCGACCAATAAAGGAAATCATGGTCCCTAGACCTCAGGTGAAGGCCATTGAAATCAACTGTCCACCTGAAAAGATTTTAGAAATTATTTTGAGCTCTGAATTTTCCCGGTATCCTGTTTATCGCGGCCGAATGGATAATATCGAAGGAATTCTTTATGTCAAAGACGTTCTTTCCTATCTGATCGAAAGACGACCTTTTGAGCTCAAAAAACTCCTCCATCCTCCCCTTTTTTTGCCTGAGTCAGCTTCCTTGGAAACAGCACTTCGAGAAATGAGAATAAGAGCTGTCCATCTGGCCCTAGTGGTCGATGAATTTGGATCAGTCGAAGGAATAATAACTCTCGAGGATATTCTGGAAGAAATTGTGGGTGAAATAAGAGACGAAACTGACGACTTAGCTGAAGAAAAATGGTTGGAAAAAAAAGAAGGAGAGATTTATTATCTGCGAGGTCGAGCTCCGATTAAAGAAATTCGCGAAGCTTTGGGCCTAGAAATCCCAGAAAGTCGGGAATATACAACCTTGGCTGGTTTTCTCCTCTTCCATTTTGGCCATTTTCCTCAGGAAAAAGAAACTCTTGACTACGGCCCTTATCAATTTACAGTGGAGAAAATAAGCCGTCGTCATCTAAGTTTGATTAAAATTGAGCCTAAACCAAAGAAAGCTAACTCTCATGAGAATAGTCGCTGAAAATAAAAAGGCTATCTTTAACTATGAAATAATTGAACGACTCGAAGCTGGCCTAGTTTTACTTGGCAGTGAAGTGAAATCGATTCGGGAAGGGCGGGTTAGCCTCAAAGAAAGTTTTGCTGAAATTAAAGATGGCGAAGCCTATCTTATTAACTGCCACATTAGCCCTTATGAAGCCGCCAATCGGTTCAATCACGATCCCCTGAGGCCTAGAAAATTGCTCCTGCATCGCCAAGAAATTAAAAGGCTCACTGGAAAAATCAAAGAAAAGGGACTGACTTTAATTCCAACGAAAATGTATTTTAATAACAAGGGCAAAATCAAAGTTGAAATTGCTTTGGCTCGGGGCAAACGGGCTTATGAAAAGAAAGAGGCTATTAAAACCAGAGACATAGAACGCGAACTAAGAGCCGAAATGAAGCGTTGGCGACGGTAAAGAGGCAACCATTCTATAAGCCAGATTGATCGCGGCTAACATACTTTTCTCTGAAGCTTTCCTTTGAGGAGCTATATCGAAAGCTGTTCCATGATCAGGAGAAGTCCGAACAAAAGGCAAACCCAAAGTCACGTTAACTCCTTCCTCAAAACTAAGCAATTTAAAAGCAATTAAACCTTGATCATGATAAAGAGCAATGACTAAGCAATCTTTTAAGTTAAGGGCCTGCCTAAAAACCACATCCGGAGGATAAGGACCAGAAATACTCATTCCTCTTTGGCGAGCCGCCGCAATGGCCGGAATAATTTCCTTTTTTTCTTCATCACCGAGAAGACCATCTTCGCCTGCATGTGGATTTAGACCAGCCACAAGAAATTCTATTTTCGAATCAAAAAGGCACTTGGTCGAAGCTTCGAGACGTCTAAAGAACTCTAGGAGATAATCAAATTTAATTTTTTCTAGAGCATGTCTCAAGGAAATATGATGAGAAACTAGAGCTACTTTTAGTTTTCGACTCCAAAAAGCCATGATAGCCTCTGGATAAAACTGTTCAAGATACTCCGTGTGACCTCGCCAGGGTAACCCAGCTAAAGACCAAGAAAGCTTAGAAATAGGCGCGGTAACCACTGCTTCCAATTGCCCATTCTGGGCCATTTCGATTGCTTTGACATAAGCCAAAAAAGATATCTGACCTGCTTCTGAAGAGGGTTTTCCCTTTTCAATCAAGGGTATCTTTTCGTCGATAGGAAAAAGATAAAAGCCTGGCTGGGAGCATGTTTCCCAATCAGAAAAAGGTAAAAAATAAATTTTAAGTCCTAAAGCTCTAATTTCTTCTTTTATGATTTTTTCTGGTCCAAAAATAAGATATCTCGCTCGAGGAATCTTTGTCTGATGGGCTAAGGCCTTAACGAGAATTTCAGGACCAATGCCAGCTGGATCCCCAATGGTCAGCCCTAGGCGGAGGAGAGAAAGTTTATTTTTTTCGGGTTTCCTGGGCTGAAGCTTCCTTTTTTTTATCATTGAGCTTGTATAAATATTTTATATTATTTTTAAAAATAAGCAGATTAGGGGCATCTTCTCGGTTCAGTTTGATACAATATCGATCATACCATTCAATATAGCCCTGAACAACCTCTCCATCAATTAAAACTATAGCCATCGGGGTCTTTTTATTCATCTGTTTTAAATAATAATAATTTTCGGCATAGGTTTCATAAGGAGGGGGGACCTTTTTTTTGCTGGCTGCTTCTTTAGCCATTTTCTCCTTAACTTCGCTCAAGGTAGGGCGCAGCAATTTTCGATTCATTATTGGCCCTCCAGCCATAAATTTTTCTGCTTATGACAGAGATTAATGAGGCAATAACCTGCCTTGCCTAATATACGCCATCATTTATTGGCTTTAGGTTTGAATCTAAAAATTTCCTAATAAAACCTATATCATAGAAAAAGAGAAAATATCAACTCAAATTATCCTTAAAGTGGCCTTTTCTTGGCTTAATCTCCCCAAGTCAATTTTTAGGTTTGAGGAGGTGAGGAAGAAGGAGAGTCATCCAAGCTTTGGCCATTTCCCTGTAGCCATCTTGGCTGGGGTGAACATTAGGAAGAAGTTCGGGCCGACTTCTGAATAAATTCCAATGGTCAACAAGGGGAAGATTATTTTCTCTGGCTAGTTTTAAAAGGGCTGGATTGATTTCTACCTCCACTCGACGGGCAGATTCTAAGCCGAAGGGATACTCCACCCCCGAAGGGATCGGAGGAATGAGCGCCAGGAAGATTCGGGAACGTTCACCTTGTCTTGTCGTAAACTCTGAAAAGATCCGGATGATTTCAGCCATATTTTTTTCAAAAGACTCTAATGGGGTTTGATCACCATCCAAACGAACATCATTGGTCCCTAATTCGACCAGAATAAAGTCAGGCTTAAGGGATTTCAAAAAAGACTCATTTCTTTTTAAATATGCTAAGTACTCAGCTGAATTATGCCCACTTCGACCATAATTATAAATTTTCACCAGATAACCTTGTTGCCTTAGAAAACGCCGCAAATAGTTAGGATAACCTTTTTCGGTTAGACTATCCCCAGCGCAAAGAATGATATAGGACAGAAAGGCAGATCGACATCCTGATGAAATATAAGAAAGGATTCCAACCCCCATCATCAAAACAATAAGAAAAAAGCCTTTTTTTCTATTCTTCAAAGAACTAATTTTTGAAAAAAATCTGTTCTCACCCTCTGTTGACATTTTTTAAAAAAGAATTGAAGTTAGAGCCGCCACCAGTAGGAAAATTTGACAAAAACTGAAGGTCCTGGTCTCTGAAAGATCCCCCTTTCATCTCTTCCTTGCTGTTTATCCACTCCAAAATAAAAAACTGTTCCTGGTCGATATTCGTAACTAAAAAGAAAGCTCACAAAGAACCGATCGTAATAGTCATTATATTCAGTAATAAGACGAAGGGAAACAGATTTTGAAAGCTGATAGTTAATCCTTTGGGAAATAATATTGATTTTATAAACTCGTTCGCCTCCCCTTTCCCGATAAAATTCATTATTCTGAAGATTATAGAAAAAGCTTAAATTGCTTTTAGGTCTTATGCTAGTTCGCAAGGACCAGGAAGTTCTAAAACCTAGATAAGGTTTGCTAGAATAATAAATAGCTTCGCCTATTCCATAAGAAATATTCGCGCTTAGCCAGGAAAAAGGCTCGGTATTAAAATGACAATCAAATTCACTTTTATAAAAATCAATATTTCTGTATCTTTCTAGCCCTGTAGAGAAAGAAAACCAAAGAGAAGATTGACGCCATCCAGATAAGAAAAGGGAAATATCAACTTCATTATCAGTCAGAGTATTATTAAAATCATAAATTCGCCTATATTCAATGGAAGGACGGATAGAAATTATATATTCTTTTTCGGGCAAAAAGACATAACCAAAACGAGTATTAAAGGATTTGATGTCTAACCGGCGAAAGAACCCAGAAGCAGCTTCAAAATCAGGCGGTAAGGAATTATAGTCTAGAGAAAAATTTACATGGCGCGTTTGTCGATTAAAATTTAAGGCCAAGGCCGGAACAATTCGAGTTACTTGCCCCTCCACTTTGGTTTTAGCTCCAAGGAGCTGAAAGGAAAGGCGATTATTGCCCATAATCTTGAAATGGCCATCAAGGCCAGCTACTCGATTATAATCAGAAAAAATTTGACTAAAGGAAGGACCGATTTCTTTATCACAAAAGAGAAAACCAAGATAGGACTCACTATATATGTCCTGCCGAAGCCGGAAAACATTGATCCAAGCTCGAGCCGAAGTCCCTTCTATGCTTTCAATTTTTTTATTAGGAATCTTAATGGCTACAGGATTGGAATCAAGCACACTTAGGATTCCTAAGGCTGTACCCTTGGTTTTGCCAGAAAGTTTCAAGCCCCAAATTGGATCGATGATCCTGCGGGGATAAAGTACCTCTAAAAAAGTGTCAAAATAGTCTCGGCCTTCGATGAAAAAAGGTCTTTTTTCAGGATAATAAAGAGCATAGCGCTGATTGACATCGATTTGGGGCATATCTGCTTCGATTTGGCTGTAATCTGGATTAAGAGTAAAATCAGCCGTTAAATCAGAAGACAGTCCCCATTTAAAATTGACTCCAGGCTGTGGCGAAAATTTCTGAACATCGGTTCTCAGAGCAGTTATAACGGGCATAACTTCAATATTTTTTCCAGTACTAATGGATGAGGGAAACTCAAGTTGGCCGGCCTGAATCAAGAAACCGTTAATATTCCGAGATTGGGGGGGCCAGTATAATTCTTCATTTTTTCTCCTTATAGACCGCTGAATAATTAAACCCCATTTTTGATTGCCGGTATTAGGAAACCGAAGAGTCTTAAATGGAATGGCCATCTCGACCGTATAGCCTTGATCATCAATTTTGGCTTCGGAAAGAAAATAGCCATCCCAGCTTCGATCAAATCTTTCAAAGCCCATCATTCCACCACCACCGCCCCCACCTCGGCCTCGGCCTCGGCGGCCGCCTTCGACAAAAATGCCATCATTCTGAATTCCACATGGATTCACTTGAAAAACAAAAGCTCTCTTTTTATCGTTAAAAGTATCTAAATAAACCGTGATCCCATCATCTCTCATCACTCTATCCCGCTGAGTTAAACTGGCCCTTATAGCTTGCGGATCAGAATCAAAACAGCGAAAGGCAATATAAAGATAATTCTGATCATAACCGATAAAGACTCGAGTCAATTCTGAAGGTTTAGCTCCCTCCTGGGGTTCATATTGGGTAAATTGCTCGATAACGGTCGCTTTTTCCCACAGAGGATTTTCCAGAATCCCATCAATTTTAGGTGGGTTGGAAAACTCAACAGGCTGGATAATATAATTTTCCCGACCAGCCGCTTCAAAAGTAACTGGAAAAATTAGAAAAATTAAACCGCCCAACCAACCAACCAATTTTAATCGCTTCATTCCTTCAGCCTTATCTTAATCTAAGATTAATTTATTTTTTAAAAGATTAAATTTTAGCCCATTCTCTTCTTTGAGGCAATTTTATTTCAATATTAGATAAATCATTGTCTTTAACCGACAATCAATTAAAAAATTATTTCCGCTCTAGTAGATTAGCCAATTCAATATTCCTAGTCTTCAGGGTTGTGCCCAGGACCCGGTCTAGATTAGCTAAAGAAAGGCTATAATCAATGATCGCTTTAAGTTCAGCTGTCCGCTGATTAGCTAGATCTCGCTGATAGGTTAAAACCATAAAGTTAGTGCTTAGACCAAGACGCAGCTTCTCCTGTTCTGCCTCAAGTTTTTTCTCGGCCAACTCTCGAGCTAAACGATAGGCCTGCACTCGTTGGAAGTTAGATTGGACAGCTCGAACCGCATTTTTTACTTCCAAATAAACTTGCTCCTCCTGATTTTTTAGTCTCAATAAGGTCTGTTGTAAATTTAGCTTGGCCTGGGCATAATTGGCTCTGGAAAAGGCATTACTCAAAGGAATATCAAGAGTAAGACTTAAAGACCAGTTTCGGTATTTAAAGTTAAAGGAATCCTTTAAAGCTCCTGAAGCTCCGCCAGGAATAGTGCCTAAGATAACCCCGGTAAAAGGATTGTCATTTAAATATAAGATTCTGTCTCCTGAAAGACCTGGACTCCAGTAAGAAGCCGAAAAAGAGAGATTAGGCAGAAGCTGATTGCGGGCTACACTTAAGTTAAATTCCTGATTCTCTACTTGAAGTCGAGTTGAAAACAAGTCTGGTCGATTTTGTAGAGCTATTTGGAGACATTCCTCAAGATCAACTTTCTGTTCAACAAATCGAGGCTTATCAACCGGCTTTATTTCTGAGATGCTTTCATCCCGGGTCAAATTAAGGACCCGGCGAAGCTGATCTTCGGCGTTTTTTACCTGGACCTCAGCGGCAATAATATCAGCTTCACGGCTGGCGACTTCAGCTTCGGCGCTGAGAACTTCCAGGGAAGCCATCGTGCCAATCTCAACCGCTTTTTTATTTTTTTCTAAAAGCTCCCGAGCTAATTGAAGAGCCTGACGCCTTACTTCCAAATTTTCTATAGCATAAACAAGATTCCAGTAAGCCTCCTCAACCGAGTAAATTGTATCCATGATTGCTTTTTTCAAATCGTATTCAGAGATTTCGAGATTAGTCTGAGCAATAATTATTTCTCTTCGGCTCATCTTAAAGCCAAAGTCTCGAAGTAAAGGCTGGCTGAAGGTGAAACGTAAAGTGCTTGAATAACGAGGATTAATTGTTTGAAAGCGAGCCGTGGTATCAGTCCGATCCCAGTTTAAAGAAATGCCTAAGCTACCTCCAGTTGGAATCTGCTGACTTAATTGAGTTTGATATCCTTCCGAATCAGTCATCGTTTTGTCGGTAGCTTCTAGCCACGAATAAGATGCTTGGACTGTGCTTCGCCGGTTAAAATTAAAACTTAAAGTCGGGAAAAATTTTTCTTTGGCTCTGGCCACCGCTAAATCAGAAATTTCAGGATTGAGAATCTGAATTTGAAGTTGTAGATTATTTTTTAGAGCCCGGGTGATCGCCTCTTCCAAGGTTAAATTTAATATTTTTGAGCTGTCAGTTTGAGCCCCCATTGTTAAAGGAAAAAGCAAGAAAATAAGAACTCCTGACATTAGGCCAATCCATGCTTTTTTCATGGCACCTCCTCAGGTTTGTCTCTTAAATTAAAACGTGAGGTCATGAACTACTTATTATTCATAGCGAAGAGCCTCAATAGGATCGAGTTTTGAGGCTTTTCGAGCTGGATAAAAGCCGAAAAAGATACCTACAGCGGCAGCAAAAAAGAAAGCTAAGAAAATAGCATCCGGCGAAACGACCGTTCGCCAGCCGGCGAATCGGCTGATTAACCTTGAGGCAATAAAGCCGACTATAATTCCAATTAAACCGCCCATCAGGCACAGGGTTACGGCCTCAGCTAAAAACTGAAGCAAAATATCCCTTTCTCGGGCACCGACTGACATCCTTATTCCTATTTCCCTAATTCTCTCTGTAACCGAAACCAGCATGATGTTCATAATGCCAATCCCGCCAACTAGAAGGGAGATGCCGGCGATACTCCCTAGAAGAATCGTTAAAATTTTCATCGTTTCGGTGGCTGACTCCAGCATTTCTGTCATATTGCGGACAGTAAAGTCATCTTCAGCGCCTGGGGCAATTTTATGGCGGATCCGAAGAAGCTCCTCAATCTGAGCCTTAGCTTCAGGAGTGCGATTAGCCGAAACAGCTTTAACATCAATCGAATTAATATAATCTTGCCTAACTAGTCTCATTAAAGCTGTAGTATAAGGCACAATAATCATATCATCTCGGCTCATCCAGCCACCAGTTTCGCCTTTGGAGCGCATGACTCCTAGGACAGTAAAGGGAATCTTTTTAATTCGGATTACCTTGCCAATAGGATCTTCATCTTCAAAAAGATTCTTTTTGACCTCTGAACCAAGAATACAAACTTTAGCGCCAGAACGGACATGGCTATCATCAAAAAAGGTTCCTAATTCGACATCCCAGTTTCTGATTAAAGGAAATTTTTCATTGGCCCCGGTAATACTCGTATTCCAATTTTTATTGGCATAAACAACCTGGGCTCTGGTGTTGACAATTGGCGAAGCATAAAGAACAGCATCACAATTTTGTTCGATGGCTAAAGCATCCTCTACCTTTAAGGATTGCCAACCACCAAAACCTGTATGTCGCCCTCCAACTGATCGGCTTCCAGGGCTAACAAAAAGAAGATTGGTCCCCATAGCTTGAAACCTTTCTTCGACGGCCGTTTTTGCCCCTTCGCCAATACTTACCATCGCGATGACTGCCCCAACGCCGATGATGATGCCAAGCGTAGTTAAAAAAGAGCGTAATTTATTTCGAGCAAGAGCTCTAACCGAAACTCTTAAAATTCGGAGATAATTCATAGCCCCTCCTCATCAAATTTCTTCTCGAATGATTCGGCCGTCTCGGACAAAGATTCGCCTTTTAGTTATCGCAGCCACATCAGGGTCATGGGTAACAATGCAGATTGTAATGCCTTGTTCCTCATTCAATCTTTTAAAAATAGCCATGATCTCTTCGCCCGTCTTAGTGTCGAGATTACCAGTTGGCTCATCTGCTAAAATAATAGATGGGTCATTAACCAAAGCCCGAGCAATAGCCACTCGCTGCATTTCCCCACCTGAAAGTTGGTTTGTCTGATGATGCTCTCTGCCTTTTAGCCCAACCGAAGCCAAAGCTTTCAAAGCCTTTTCTCTCGCTATTTTATGAGGGACATTAGCATAAAGAAGTGGTAATTCCACATTTTCTAGAGCCGTGGTGCGAGGCAAAAGATTAAAATTTTGGAAGACAAAGCCAATTTTTTTGTTCCTGATTCGGGCCAATTTATTTCGATCGAGCCTCGAAACTTCCTCTCCATCAAGAAAATATTGGCCCGAAGTAGGCTTATCGAGACAGCCGATAATATTCATCAAGGTGGATTTACCTGAGCCTGAGGGCCCCATAATTGAAATAAACTCCCCTGGTCTGACCACTAAAGAGACGCCCCGAAGGGCATGAACTTCGGTTTCTCCGACTTTATAAATTTTAACCACCTTCTCTAAATGAATCAGATTCTCATTTTGACTCTTCATTTTTTCATCTCTCAACCATTATTTAAAGTTAACGCCGAATAAACATCATTGGCCCAGGCCCTGGTCCAGGCCCAAAAGATTGGCTTCTGGATTGAGAAGTCGATGTTGGATAAGCATAGCCGACGATAATTTTTTGGCCTTCCTTCAAATCGCCCCATCTAATCTCAGTAAAAGAGTTATCGGAAATTCCTGGACGAACAAAAATGGGCCAAAGCTTACCCTTTTCATCCAGAGTCCAAACTCGGCTCATTTGTTGGCGGCCACCTGCAGGCCTTCGTTCCCCTGAAGGGAATTGACCTTCTTGAGCCATCGGGCCACCCTGGCTAAATCCTCTTTTTTCTCCAGGAGCAAAAGGAAATCGAGGCTGTTCCTGCCCTTCACCTGCTTTTTGACGCAAAGCCTGGAATTGAGCCATCATCTTCTCTCTGGCTTCCTTCAAGATTCTCTCCATCTCTTCTTGACTAATTTCAGGCGAAAAGCGCAGGGCCGCATTGGGCACTCGAAGGACTCCTTTGGCTTCTCCGACGGTAATGGTAACATTAGCCGTCATCCCGGGGAGAAGCTTTAAATCGGGATTATCGACATCAACGATTGTGGTATAGGTAACTACATTTTGGACAGTTTCGGGTGAATATCGGACCTGGCGAACAACCCCATAAAAGGTTTCTCCAGGATAAGAATCAACCGTAAACCGAACTCGTTGGCCCTCTTTGACTTTGCCAATATCAGCCTCATCCACACTACATTGGACCTGCATTTTACTCAAATCAGTGGCTATTTTGAACAGAACCGGTGCCTGTAAGCTGGCAGCCACAGTTTGACCAACATTTACGTTTCTGGTGATAACCACGCCATCCACCGGCGAACGAATTATGGTGTAAGCCAGATTAACTCTGCTCGCTTCCAGCTGGCTTTTAGCTTGTTCTAAACGAGCTTCAGCGGCTAGAACCTCGCTTTTTGCATTTAAATAGTTAGCTTCTGCGGCTTCTTTTTCTTCATAAGAAATGAGATTCTTTTCAAAAAGACTAAGGGCTCGCTTATACTTCTTCTCAGCAATTTCCAATGAAACCTTCGCCCTATCTAAAGAAGCCACCGCACTTCGATAATTGGCTTCATCCTGCTGCAAGCGGGCAATGAAGGAATCTTGTTCTAGCTCGGCTACAATCTGGCCAGCTTTGACCGGGGAATTAAAATCAACATAAATTTTGGCCACCCGACCTGAAACTTGACTACCCACATCAACCACCGTTACTGGATTAACCGTTCCTGAGGTTACAACCGTGGCCTCAATGTCTCCCCGGCTTACCGTTTCGAAGCGATATTTGGGCGTATTATTCTTGCCCTTCTTAATCATTCCATAGCCAACAATGGCTCCAACAATTACAACTAAGACGATCCCTAAAATAAGCCATTTTTTCTTCATAGATCATTGCCTCCCTTCTTCATTTTTATCTGGGGTAATCCCTTTTTCTTTCAGGATATTTTTCCCTTTCCGGTGCCCCCTCTCTTTCTCTTTTCTTTCGGTGCTCTTGAATCATAGCTTGAAGCTTTTCTCTTTGGGTTGGAGTCAAAAGGTTATCTATTTCTTTCTTAATTTCCTCCCGAATTGCCCCAAGATCATTGTGATAACGAACTCTCAATTCCCTCATTTTTTCATCGGTACGGCGAAAAATTTCTTTAATGGCCTTTTGTTGGTCGGCCGAAAGATCAAGTTCTTTGGCCCATTTTTCAAAAGAAGGAGGGGGCCCTTCTCTTCGAGGTTGAATGCCTCGATGAACAAAAAGCCTCTCACTTAAAAACCCGATCAACCCACCAGCAACAAAGACTAAAATAAAAGAAAGGATCAACCAGAATCTGAAGCGGCCACTCATGGTAGGTACCTCCTGGATGTCGCCTCCAGAGATGAAAACATCAATCTCAAATTCCTTTGCTCGGGCTGAGGTTCATTCAATATCTGTTGAACCTCAGGGAAGGGAGCTTCTTGAAAAATTAAGGCTTCAGTCTGGCTAAAATTAACCGATTTTCCTGGCGGCCAAAAAATCAATAGACCAGTTAAAACAATAAGACCAATCAAAGCTATGGTGACTGCTCTGACCAGAATGGGTTGCCAGATTACTTCAGGTTCTGGTCGACCCAAAGCAGCAATTTTTTTATCTAACCTTTCCCAGAAATAGGGAAGAGGCTCGGCCGTCTGGTCAAGTTTGATCCAAGAAAGAAGTCTTTGATAATCAACCTCTAAACGAGCACATCGGGAGCAATGGCGAAGGTGCGCCTCTAGCTCACTCCTTTCTTCAGCTGTAATTCGGCCGTCGAAAGACCGAAGTAGCCGTCTTTCAGCCTGACGGCAGTTCATAATACCCTCCCTTCTTGCCTTAAAAAAGGCTCCATTTTCTCCCGTAAAAGCTTCCGGGCTCGGTGGAGGCGGGAATCCACCGTGCCGATGGAAGTCCCCAAAATGGAAGCAATTTCCTCATAAGGTAAACCCTCAACGTCTCTTAAAGTTAGAACAATTCTATATTTTTCAGGCAAGGTGGCCATCACCTTGGCCAAAAGTTGTCTCCTTTTATCCATTATTTCCTCTTCTTCTTGAGTCATTTCCCTTTCATCGGGCATTTGACTTATCTTAGTTTCTTCAAGTCTCTCTTCTCGCTGGATTCTCCGTTTCATTTTCCTCAAATAATCCTTAATGTGATTGATGGCCAGCCGGTAAAGCCAAGTAGAAAACTCAGCTTTTCCTCGAAAGCCGGGCAGAGCCAAGTAGGCTTTAAGAAAAACCTCCTGGGCCAAATCATCAGCCGCAGCCCGGTCTCGAGTAAAACCAAATGCCAAATGAAAAACCCGATTTTGATAACGGCTAACCAATTCACTAAAAGCTTCAGCTTCGCCAGCGCAGGCCCGGCTAACCAACTCTCTCTCTTCCATTCAGCACACACCGTTGCTTCCTCCATCTAAAATTTAGACGGAGGAAGGGTCAAAATCTTCCCTCGGTAAAATTTTCTCTTCTATTTTAACATTAATGCAGAAAAAGCGAATTTAGTTACAAAGAAAAGGAGGGGAAGGTCATCTAACCTTCCCCTCCAAGAAACGGTGGGGAAAGAAAGGAGGACGGAGTCAGGGTAAATTTAGGACTTCCGGGTGGCCGACCATTGAATTGAACCAAACTGGCCCATTTCAGCTTCGCCAGCCATGTGATCTTTATCCTTAATTTCTCCCTTATAGGTGGTGGTGAATTCGCCTCGTGGAGTTTGCCGAGTAATGGTCCATTCCACTTTGTTCCCTTCGACTTTACCCTCTCCAGTTATGTCACCTCTTTGAGTCTTCATTGTGACCGTAATCTTAGTTCCTTCCTGTTTGATTTCAAGCTCGGATTTCATTTCTCCCCTTGGCGATTGGGTCGTCATTTCCCAAGTTCCACTAAGGTTATACTGCTGAGCCAAAAGCAGAGTTAATGGAACAATCAAGCAAATGCTCACAACCAGCCCTAAAACTTTTCTCATTGTAGCACCTCCTTAAGCCAGGTTAAGAAATTTAATTTGGCCCAGATAACTGAGCTTCGGCCCTTCCTTATCTGGGCGATTTAATCCATTTATTATGACGAAGAATTAATTTTTTTCTTCCTTATTAATTTTTTCAAGTTTTCCTCTTAACCAAATTAAAGTGAAGTAACTTAACTTTTTTTGATTTTTAAACCTTCCAGGTGACGAAGATAATCTTCAGCTGTATCCACATCCATAACAACAGCAGGTTCGTTTACCGAAATTTCCAGAATATCTTCAGGATGCAGGTGAATTAAATAACGCAGGCCAAGATCAGGTGGACATGATCTTATCTCTTGACGATATTTCAAATCAATAAGGACTGGATGGCCTCTCTTTCCTTGAAAAATAGGAAGAACCAATCCCTTGCCTTTAAGGCGGTAACCAACAATGAGTAAATCAATAATTGAAGCTGAAATGCCTGGCTGATCGCCTAAAACCAGCACTATGGCTTCAGTCTCTTCTGGCATTTTTTCAAGGCCGATGATGACTGAAGAAAGCATCCCCTTTGCTGGTTCTGGGTTAATTATCACTTCCAAACCTAAAGTTTGGGCTATGGGAGGAATAAAATTATCTTCAGGCCGAATGACGACATAGCTTCGTTTCAACTTGCTTTTTTTAACTGTGGCCAACACTGTTTCAATAATGCTTTTCCCCTCATAGGGGAGAAGCAACTTTGGCTGGCCCATCCGACGTGATTCGCCGGCAGCTAAAACCAAACCACAAATCATCCGTCTTCTTTTCTTGATTGACGGCGGCAAGCCACGACCTCAGCCATTATACTTAAGGCAATTTCCTCAACTGTCTTAGCTCCAAGATCAAGACCAATTGGTGAATGAAGTTTAGCCCAATCTTCTTCTTTGGCCCAGCCTTTTTTGAGGAATTCTTCTCTCATTAAAGCTACTTTCCGCCGGCTTCCAATCATCCCAATATAGGCAAATTCTTTTTTTAGACCAACCCGCAAAACTTCGGCATCGTAACGATGACCTCGGGTAACAATAATCAAATAAGAGGTTTTGTCCAGAGGAAATTTTTCGAGGCTCGAAGCCATATCCGCCGCAATAAAATTTACTTTCGATCTAAGTTCTATTGGCAATTCAAGGTCCGCTCGATCATCAAAAAGAAAAACCTCAAAGCCTAGAAAAAGACCTAGCCTGGCAACAGCCTGACCAACATGACCGGCCCCGAAAACAAGGAGGCGAGGCAGTGGATAAATAGGTTCGATAAACAAAATTTCTTCTCGGCCTTCGGCCGTTCTTCCTTTGATTAATCGCGGTTTTTCATCCTTAAAGAAATCGGCCATTTCTTCCTTGGAAATAAAAGACCAAACCTCTTTAGATTGAACTTTATTTTTGATCAAATTTGCTAAAACTTCGCCTTCAGGTAAAAAGAAGTAATCAAGACTAATCTGGTCTGAGGTAGTTTTTTCAATTAAAATTGATAATAAACCTCGACGCCTCTGTTTTAAACTTCCCCCTACCTCCTTAAAGACCTGATGGTTTTTTTGAGGATTGCCATCAACCAAAACCAAAGCTTGCCCACCACAAACCGATCCTTCCTCAGCCAAGTCAGCCGCGAAATTCCAGTTAATCAGTTCTGCTCTTTTCAATTTTAGCCACTTTTGGGCTATCTCAATTATGGCTGCTTCAAAAAAACCACCACCAATAGTTCCAGCAGCTAAACCCTCTAAGGTAATTAAAGCTTTAGCCCCAGCCACTTGGGGCGTAGAGCCTCTAGTTTCAAGGAGAATGATTAAGGCTACGTTTTTTCCTTGATCAAGAAACTCGGCCAACTGAGTAAAGAGGGAAGGTAATTTCGTTGAAGCTAAATAAATATCCATTTTTATTGCTTTTTATTATACAAAAGGAAGGGGATAAACTAAATGGCAACTTCTTCTCCCGCTTTATCTTGCCTTAAATTTGCCCTGACAATCAATTCCTTCTAGGGAAAATAAAAAGACCTCAAAATTTAATTGAAAAGGAAAATAAATTTAAGTAAATTGATAAGAAAAATATGAATTAACGAAGGAGAAAGGATGGAAGAAAGAATTAATCGACGTGATTTCTTTCGATTTGGCCTGAGTGGAACCTTGGCTTTTATTACCACTAAGATCGGATTAAAAGGTAACAGCCGATCGCCCAGTCTATCTCCTTTAGTTCAGACAAAAGAAAAGCCAAAATTAATTTACCGAACTTTGGGCCAAACAGGTCTTAAAGTAACCGCAGTGAGTATGGGCGTGATGAATGCTGACAATCCGGACTTAGTCAAAGCGGCTTTGGATGCTGGTATAATTCTCCTTGATACGGCCCATGGGTATCAGCGAGGCCGGAATGAAGAAATGATTGGCAGCGTGATAAAGGGCAGACCTCGTGACTCTTTTCTTGTGGCCACCAAGATTAACCCACCCACCAGAGACAGGAAGACTGGAGATTTCCTTCCTGAAACGAGTTCTCAACAGTTTCTGGAGATGCTCGATTTAAGTCTTCAGCGCCTTGGCCTGGATTATGTCGACATTCTCAGCATCCATAACACAACTAAGCGAGAGCATGTTTTAAATGAAGTCATTCTTGAAGCTTTGCTTAAGGCAAAAAAAGAAGGAAAAACAAGATTTATTAGTGCTTCCACTCATTCCGGCCAAGTTGACGTGATTAAAGGAATGCTCGAAGCCAAGGTTTATGATGTGGTCATTGCTAGTTTTAACTTCCGTCAGCAGAATCGAGAAGAGGTCCGTCAGGCTTTAAGAGAAGCGGCGGCCGCTGGTCTGGGTGTAATTGCCATGAAAACTCAAGCTGGCGTTTATTGGGATAAAGAAAAAACTCAAAAAATCAATATGAAAGCTGCTTTGAAATGGGTGCTTAATGAGCCAGCAGTGCATACTGCCATCCCTGGATTTACCACCTTTGACCAACTGGAAGAAGATCTTTCGGTTATGGCTGATCTAACCCTGACTGAGGAAGAGCTTAAAGATCTTCGCTTAGGGGAAATTCACAGTGATGGAATGTATTGCCAAGGATGTCTTTCTTGTCTTGAGACTTGTCCCCAGGAGATACCCATTCCGGACCTTATGCGAGCTTATATGTACGCTTTTGGCTATAATAATTCAAATTTAGCTTTAGATTTATTAACTTCTCTTAACTTACCATCCAGACTCTGCCATAATTGCTTAAGTTGCCGCGTTAAATGTCAACTTAATCTTAAGGTTAAGGAGCGCCTCGTCGATTTAGCTTCGCTTCTACCAGTTTTTACGGTGGCGGCAGGTTAAAATTTAAGCCACTTCTTGATTTTTAAATAATTTAGGTTATAATTAAAGTGTCTTAAATCTTTTCAAATCATAAAAATCCCTTAAAATTCTTCAAAAGGAAGTCTTTCACCTCTTTTTCGTCAAAAGATTAGAGACAGGAATGACATCTTTAATCTAGAGGAGGTGAGGAAGATGAGATTAAGAACAAAAATAGCCATCATAATGATTGCCTTGGTTCTTTCTTTAGTTGGCTTCAATTTGATAGTTACCCCTTCAGCCTTAGAATTGGCTAAAATAGGTAAGCAAGCCGGAGCTGAAATCATCGCCAATTACCTGATGAAAGTAGAAGCGACATCTAAAACCCCAGCGATTAAAGGGTAAGGTGAATCAGAAAAAAAAGTTAGGGCTGCCCAAAAAACCTAGGGGCAGCCCCTTCTTTGTTGATTTCAGGCCAATTTTCCCGATCTTAATAATTTTCTGTTCGCCTTTTGGCCTCCCCTTAATTTTCTTTTCCCTTCACCCGTATTTTTTGAGCTCCGTTCTTCCGCTTAACTCATTCTTAGTTTTTTCCCTCAATTAAGTTCAATCACCTCTTTTCACTTCGTTGAAGGACTGGGCAGGATTAAAAGCTGTATTTGAACCGAAGAAAAATTTCATCGCGATTCTTGATACGGCCAAAACTTGTCCCCTCTCGGCCGCTGATAATTCTCAGCCCCGTAACAATCTCTGCATTGGCCGCTGGATGATATTCAACCGAAGGCACAAGAATTAAAGCCAGGTTATCTTTAAATTGACGCCACTCGCTGATCTCAATACAACCAGCCAAAGGTACTAATTTTAATTTATCTCGGAGAAAACGCCACTCCAGATTAAAAAGGAAATAATCACCCAACTCCGAGGCGCCTCGTTCGTGAAGAAAACCGTGGGCGAACTGACCATTTAAATAAATCCCATTAGGAAAGGTATAATCAGCGCCAAAGACAAACTTGGTATAAGCTTCATTGTCTAAGGCGATTCTTGATTGTTTTACCCACCCATAGCCAGGAACAGGGTAAAAAGTTTCTCCAATAACCCGTTCAGGGAAAAACAAAGCTCCTTCGGCCCAAAGTCCAATCCCGCCAATTGCTCCAGCTAAATCAAAACCTAAGATATTGAGGCGAGGGTAAACCAATCTAGCCAAAACATTCAGGCCTAAGCCATTAGACTTCTCCACAATAATATCTCGAAGAAGGGGGAGATCATCCCGGCCGCGGACAAAACTAAAAGAAAAGTCATAACCCTTGATCTTGGACCCAATTTTTAAGCCCAAAACAGAGGATGATTGAAGACTATTTTCAGGCAAGATTATCTCATCTCTTACCCCAGTTATGTTTAGGCCATTTAACTCTAGCGGCGGCATAAAAGCTTCAGCCCAGTCAGGAAGAGGTGGAGAAGCTGGAGTAAAATTAGGAATAAAAACCCCGGTCAAAGTGAACTGGCCAAAATAGCAGGTGGCTCTGACTGCATCAGAACCAAGATGTCGGCCAAAATCCCAAATATCTTCCAAGTCATCAGGATTAAGATTGTCAGTCGGATTAACCTTATCAGCAGTTCCCCAAGCGATTCTCTGTCGACCTATTCTCAAATCAAGCCAAGGGAAAAGAAAACTATAGAGATCAACGTAGGCCTCCCTAATTTCCACCTCCAGCGGTGAAATCTTTTTTCGGACAAATAGGTCTCTTGAGTCTTTGACCACCGAGAAGCCTAAAGAGCGGACCCAAAGGGTACTAGCAAATCTTGTTTTTTCGGTTTTAGCCTCAGCTTGGAGCTCAAGACGATATTCTTTAAAAGAGTAATTTCTGGGCGAGCGGGTAAAAAGACGATGATCAAGCCAAAGATAGCCACCCCATTTAAGTCCCAGCTCTTCTCTTACCTCATTGTTATTTGCCTTTTTTTGAGCCAAATTATTTTCACCCAGAATAACTGTCACCCCTTGGTTAGTTTCTCTTTTTTTAGTTTGAATCTCTTCCACTGAAAAGGAGTTTTTTGCCACAAGGGTTTCTGAACCAAGTAAAATCAAAGAGCTCAACCAAAGGAAGGAAGTAAAAAATCGGAAGAGACGGTCAACTTGATCTTTTTTAAGTCTCATCCTTTACCTCCTATAGGACCTTGACCTACCTCATAAGAAAACGTTCAGTAAATATCTCATCAGCTAAACCCACATCGAACTTAATCTCTTCTAGCTCAAGAATGGTTTTTCTTTTTTCCTTCAAATCTTCCATGGTCATCTGCCGGCTCACCCAATATTGACCAATTTTTTCCACCTTATCTAGGGATAGTAATTTCGAGAGACGATTGGCTCGGTCATAAAGCTCGACCTTGGCAGGATAAAAATTTTCCCTTCTTATCCACATCACCATCTTTGAATATTGAGTTTTCGTTTCCCCTTTGGGTCTAAGCTCAAGAACATAATTACCATCTTCCTCCCTTAACCACTGACCTGACCATTTTTCGGAATAACGAAGAGCTTCCATGTCTTCATAGGTAAAATCGGTCCCAGCAAATTTGGTGTTTTTGACATGGGAGGCAATCCGACGGGTTCGGCCATAAGCAGGTAAATATAGGTACATAACTTCATTAGGAAGAGAAAGAAAGCCAATTCCTCGATGTTCTGCTGGGGAGGTAAACTTAACGAGTCGCCGGTCACTCCCTTTTTGATAACTTAGCATTTCCCGGATTTCTTGTTTTCCTCGAGAATCAATAATAATGACCTTAATTCGGGCTTCGCGATCTTTAGGAGCATTAACGACTTCGTCGACTCTTTTCAGAATCTCATCAGCCGATAAACCTTGGGCCGGAAAAACCTGAACAGCCCAAAGGGCTAAAAGAAGAAGAAGAAAGAAGATAATTATGCCAGCAAAAATCCAGGACCAGGAAAGACCCCAAGGTCCGGGTAAACCTTTTTTCTGTTTTTTATGGGTCTCCATGACCGTCTCCTTTAACCAAAATGGTTTTATTTAGATTTATTGGTTTTTTCAAAGTAAGCCTCTATTGTCTTTAACCATTTAGCTTTCGTCCTGACCACGACAGCAGGCAAGAGAGTCAAGGCCCCCAGACCTGAACTTAACATGGTCAAGGCCACCAGTAATCCAAACCGCCTCAACGGAATAAGATTGCCTAAAACTAGGATTAAAAATCCTAAGGCCACAGTAACCATGTTAATAGTAATGGCTCGACCAGTACTGCGGAGGGTCTTTTCCGCCGCTTCGATCAAAACGCCGCTATCGGAAATAAATTTTCTTTCAGTGGCCGAATCTCTAAGGTCAGCCGCTGATGAAAATTGAGGAGTGGATGATAATGATGAAAATAATTCTAAGCGAAATCGGTTGATCCAATGGAGAGCATAATCAATGCCAATGCCAATAGAAACACTACCTACAAGAACCGTAGCGATGTCCAGAGGAATCCCCGCATATCCCATAAAGCCAAAAACAAGAATTAACGTAAAAATGATAGGAATCATGCCTAGCCAAGCACCAAAGGGAGAGCGAACCAAAAAAAGCACACAAAGATAAATTAGCCCAAGGGCGATAGCTAAACTCACTAACTGACTCTGAATGAGGCTCCGATCAAGGTGAAGATAAACTAGAGGCGAACCAGAAAATTCCATTTGAGCGCCTTTAAAGGAACGTTGTTTGATCCAGCTTTCAAGGCGATTCACCAATTCTTGCATTTCGCCCATATCTAGACTGGGAATCGTCGCTTGAATGATGGCCTCCTTTTTATCGGGGTGTAAGATTTGATCAAGGCCTTCTTGTCCCTCCAGCAAGAAAAGCAGATTACTTACCTTTTCTCTGGTATCTGGAATAACCTCCCCTTCACCCATCAAATCATTCATCTCCGCTAAATAATCGGCAATGGAAAGAGGATTATGAACGAAAGGCTCAGCCTCCAGAAATTCCTCAAGGGCCTTCATTTCTCGAAGAACGGCTGGATCTTGGATATCTCCTCTGACAAGAATGCTAATGGGAATGGATCCACCAAATCTTTTTTCTAAGAAATCTTCACTTCGTCTGATTTCGCTCGTCGGCTCAAAATAGTCGAGCATTTTCGAATGGCGCTTAATTTGGGGAATTCCCCCAATTGCTATCCCAATTATCAAGAGGAAAATTAGAAGAGTAATTTTCTCTTGCCTCAAAAAACTAAAACTCCACTTTTCGAAACGAAGCAACAGCGAATTAGAAGCTCTTCTGTTTTTAGAAGAAGATCTTTTTTTCTCTGGCCAGCGTGATTGGATGATAAAAAGAAGAGCTGGGCCAAAAGTTAAGGATAAAAGCAACGAAAAAAGAATCCCGATAGAGGCAAAAAGCCCAAACTCTCTGATAGCTGTAAGATAGGAACCGAAAATAAAGGAAATGAAACCGGCGATGGTCGTCACCGCCGCCAGAAAAACCGAAGCTGAAACATGGGCCAAAGCTTTTTCTTTTTCGCCTCCAGGCGCCTCATCAAACCGATTAAGAATATGAATACTATAAGCACTGCCAATCGCTAACAACAGGACAGGAATGGCATCAGAAATAATAGTTAAAGGCACCTTAGCCAAACTCATGACGCCCAAAGTCCAGAGAGTACTGATAGCGACCGTAACGAGGGGGAGGAAAACACCTCGCCAACTTCGAAAGCTCAGGAAAAGGCAGAGAAAAACCACAGTAATCATGAGAGGGAGAAGTGTTTTCAAATCATTGATGATAAAGCGACTAATTTCTCGAAGTTGAGCTGGTAATCCAGCCAATCTAACTTCTCCTGGCAATCGACTTGCCTCGATAATTTTTTCTATTTCCTCCATAACTTTATTCTTATCAACATCCTTGCGCAAAGCGACAATAAGCAAAGCGACCCGCCCATCTGCTGAAACAAGGCGACCTCGAAAACGCTTTTTCGCCAGAACATATTCTCGCAATTCTTTGGCCTTGGCCTCATCAATGGGAAAATCCTCATCCCTAATGAGCTTACCAATTTCGAGGCCTTCTTCACTTTTCTTTAAATCCAAAACATTGGTTAAACTGGTCACATAGTTGACCCCTTCAAGAAGTTGAAGCTGGGAAGTCAGCTGACGAAGAGCCTCAAGGGTCGAAGGCTGAAAGACATCTTCACTTTCGAAAGCAATCACCGCCACGAAATTTCCCCCGTAAGTATCAGCGATATATTCAAGCGTTTTTACCGCTGTGTCGGTTCGAGGTAAATAGGAGGTTAGATCAGCATTGATCTTCAGACGGCTTATGGGCCAGGCAAGAATTAAGGTTAAAAGAACCGTTCCTAAGACAATCGGCCAGCGAAATCGAAAAACAAATTGGAAAAACCTCATTTCGCTCCCTCAGCGCTTAAGAATGCCATAAAAAAGAACGTTAAGGAGACGATCAATCTCTCTTTCTATTTTTTCCCCATCGTGAGAGATAGCCCAAGTATATTCATAACCTTTGATGGCTATGATGATCGCCTCAGCGGTTAAATCTAGATCAGTAACTTCGAAAATTCCTTTTTCCACCCCTTCCTTCAAGATACCTTTTATGGTCTCAATTTCATAACGGTCATAATCTCGTCTAATTTTCTGAATAAAACCGTAAGATTCAAGGTATTCTTCGCGAAAGGCATGATATAGATTGGCCAACCGGCGTAAGGCCCTCATTCTTGTCTTAACGTAGGCTACCAATTTATCAATCGGCGAAAGAGCGGCCTTCATGGCCCGAGCAATTTCTTCCCGGACAAGACTTGACTCTTTCTCAACAACCGCCCGATAAATTTCCTCTTTGCTTTTAAAATAATGATAGAGGGAACTCTTGGCCTTAAAGACAGCTCGGGCAATATCTTCCATCGTGGTCTTTTTAAAACCCAGTCGAGAAAATATTTCCCGAGCTGTCTCCACTATTCTTTGTTCCGACAAATCAGGCTTTCTCATAATTTTCGTCCAATTTGTTAGATTGTTCGATTATAAATAGATTTAAGAAAACTGTCAAGAAATAGCCTTTTTAAATAAAATTCTTATTCACCTTCAATCGATAATGGTAAGATAAAAAAGGAGGTGAAAAAGGCGATTCAATTCTTACTTCTAGCTCTGGCTTAAGGCCAGGAAATATTTAAGGGGTGAAAACTAAGATCGGGTTGGTCAGTCGATGAGAAGAGCAGCCATTTTCCTTGATCGAGATGGAACTTTAATTGAGGAAAAAGGATATCTTCGCTCCTCGGAAGAAGTTGAATTTCTTCCTGGGATTTTCAAAGCTTTAAAAAAAATAAAAAACCGTTATCTTTTTTTCATTGTCACCCATCAGCCAGGTATTGGCCGAGGTGAATTGAAGCGAGATGAAGTCGAGAAGGTTAATTCTTTCATCCAAACCCGATTAGCTCAAGAGGGAATCATCATCAAAAAAATTTACATGTGTCCTCACCGCCGAGAAGATAATTGTGAATGTATTAAACCTAAACCTTATTTCCTATATCAAGCTGCCCAAGAATTTAACCTTGATCTTTTAAGCTCCTATGTTATTGGGGACCATCCAGTTGATGTCGAGTTGGCCCGAAGGGCTGGGGCCTCTGGCCTTTATCTCCTCACTGGCCATGGGGCCAAACACTTAGCTGAACTTAATCATTATTTCCCAATTTTCCATGACTTAAATCAGGCGATTGACTATATTCTTCAAACTGAAGAGGCCTTAGACAAAGCCTCTACTATCCTTCGCCAGGGAGGAGTAGTTGCTTTCCCTACTGAAACTGTGTATGGGTTGGGAGCTGATGTTTTTAATTCTCTGGCTGTCGCCCGCGTTTTCGAAATTAAGGCCAGACCTCATTTCGATCCTCTTATTGTTCATATTGCCTGCATGGATGATCTTCTTCGACTGGCTCAAAAGATCCCCGACAAGGCTTTAAACCTTGCGAAAAAATTTTGGCCAGGCCCACTTACCCTAGTTTTGCTTAAAAAAGAAATCGTGCCGGATATAGTTACTTCGGGGTTGCCCAGTGTGGCCATTAGAATGCCCCGTCATAACTTAGCTTTAAGGCTCATTCTTAAAACCGAACGACCAATTGTTGGGCCTAGCGCTAATCCCTTCGGCTATCTCAGCCCAACCACAGCTCACCACGTCAGGGACCAGTTGGGCTCTAAGATCGACTTCATCTTAGACGGCGGTCCTTGTGAAGTCGGATTAGAATCAACTATAATTTCCTTTCTAGAGGACCCGCCTCGCCTTCTGAGACCAGGGGGTATTCCTCTTGAAGACATAGAGTCAACGATTGGTCCGATAAATTCTACTCCCCTAGTTAAGTTGAAGCCAGAAGCGCCTGGTCTTTTACCCCGTCATTATGCCCCTCGGACGCGAGCTTATCTTGATTGGTCAGAAGCTGATTTCTGGCGCTGGAAGGAAGAAGGCAAAAAAATTGGCCTTCTCTCTTTTCGGGGAGAAAAGACTAATCTTCCCTTTGATCATCTCGAAATTCTCTCACCCGAGGGCGATTTACGTCAGGCCGCTGCGGCTCTTTTCGCCTCGCTTCATCGGCTCGATAAAGCCAAGCTTGATCTCATTTTAATTGAAAAAATCCCGGAAATTGGTTTAGGCCGGGCCATCATGGACAGATTACGCCGCGCAACCTTTCTCTCTTCGGACAACCCATTCCCTTCCTTTTCAGAATCGCCCTAACGTCGACCAAATTCTTTTCAAAATTTTATCTTTCCTCGAGAAGACAAACGGCCCAACAGGCAATCGCTTTTAGCCGACCAATTTCTCCCAAACGCTCGTTGGTTTTAGCCTTAATTCCTATTTTATCTTCCGGAATTTCTAAGAGCGGGGCCAAAGCTTTTTTCATCTTGAGAATATGGGGAGCCATCTTTGGTTTTTCGGCCACAATCACCGAATCAACATAAATTATTTTCAGTCCTTTTTGCTTAATTATTTCCATAACTTTTTTTAACAAAACCGTACTTCTGACTCCTTTAAGACTTTTATCCGATGGAGGAAAGTGTTGACCGATATCGCCTTCGGCCGCCGCTCCTAATAAAGCGTCAATTATCGCATGGATTAAACAATCGCCATCGGAATGCCCAACTAGGCCAAATTCGGAGCCAATTTCAATTCCTCCGAGAAAAAGAGGTCCACCTGATCTGGTTCGATGAATATCATAACCTATACCGACTCTCATTCAGCCACACCTCCGCTATTTTTAGATCCTCAGGACAGGTAATTTTAAGATTAAACTTATCACCTATGACTATCTTTATTTGACCGCCAATTCTCTCGACTAAACTAGCTTCATCGGAGCCACAAAAATTATCCTTTTGGGCTTGAAGAAAAGCAGCTTCAAGAAGCTCCCGCTTAAATCCTTGGGGCGTTTGAACCCTAAGCAGTTTTTCACGGTCGATCGTTTGAACAATTCTATCGCCTTCAATTTGTTTGACGGTATCCTCAATCGGAATAGCCGGGACGGCGGCTCCTTCTTTCAAGGTTGCTTCAATAATTCGGGTTATCAAATCAGCTTTGACTAAGGGCCTAACGCCATCATGAATTAATATAATTTCTCCTTCCGGTGAGACAGCCGCTAGGCCTCGAGCGACTGAATCTTGGCGCTCCTTTCCTCCCTTAACAACGGCTTTAACTTTCGGCCATTTTAATTTAATGGTTTCAGCCTGAGTTTCATCGGGAAAAACGACAATTATCTCATTAACTAGAGGATGAAGAGCAAAGGCTTCAATGGCCCAGTGGACCACGGGCCGGCCTGCAAGCAAAGCAAATTGTTTGGGTTGTCCGAACCGACGGCCTTCCCCGGCCGCGGCAATAATGACCGCCACCATAGGCATAACTCATCCTCTTGGCCCATTGTTAACATCTTCATTATAGCGGCCAAATATCATCTTACCAACAGTTGTTTGCAAAACAGAGGTTACAGTAATATCAACTGTCTGGCCAATCATTTTTCTGGAATTATCTACGACGACCATGGTCCCATCATCGAGATAACCAACTCCTTGGTCTTTCTCCTTCCCCTCCTTGAGAATAAAAACTTTCATCGTTTCCCCTGGCAGAACCACCGGTCTCATTGCGTTAGCTAATTCATTGATGTTTAAGACCGAAAGGCCGCGCAATTTAGCCACTTTATTGAGATTGATATCATTGGTAATTATTTTGGCATCAAGTTGGCGAGCCAGCTCAATCAATTTCGAGTCAACATCACTAATTTCAGGAAAGTCCAATTCGGAAATGACTACGGAGACTTGGCTCGAACGCTGAAGGCGATCCAAAATATCTAAACCCCGTCTTCCTCTTTGCCGCTTCAACTGATCAGGGGAATCAGCGATCTGTTGCAGTTCTTTAAGGACAAATTGAGGGACAACTAAAGTTCCTTCAATAAAACCCGTATCACAGATGTCGGCAATTCGCCCATCAATGATGACACTGGTATCTAGTATCTTGTAACTTCGACCAACGCTTTTCTCCTGGAAAAAACGGAAAAGGTAGGCTGGGTTGAGCCATTCCGATTTGAGCGTCCCCACTAAGAAACCAATATAAGGCATGATAATCAAAAAAAAGATGCGAATAAAGAAGGTAGTTGGAGAATCACTGGCAATTGTTCGGTAAACCGAGCCGAGAAACCAACCAAGAAAAACACCAGCAAAGGTTCCTAAGGTTGAACCCCAGATTACCTTAAATTGAGCTCGCCTAATTCTTGTTTCCAGATACATAATAATTAAGGCCAGGCCGCCCGCCACCAAGGCCGCCACCTCTTTGGGTAAACCAAAAAAGGGGAAAAAATATCCGGCCAAGGTAAGGAAAATGATGATAATCAATCGAAACAGAAACAGAGCCATCCTGCACCAATCCCTAAAAAATTATATTAATAGCCTCCCGCAGGGTACTTACCCCCTGCAGACGAATTAGGCCAATGTCGTCCCTTTCTAAGGCCATCAAGTTTCCTCGGGGAAGTATGACGGTTTCAAACCCAAGCGACTCAGCCTCTCTCACTCGGCTTAAAGCTTGGGAAACTGATCTCACCTCACCACTTAGACCAATTTCACCAAAAACTACGGCTCCGTTGGGCACAGCCTTATTTTTCAGACAAGAAATGATAGCCAATGCTATTGCCAGGTCGGCGGCTGGCTCATCAATATTAAGGCCACCTGCTACGTTAACATAAATATCGTCGCTAGCAAAGCTGCGACCGAGACGTTTTTCTAAAATCGCTAAAATCATCGCCGACCGATAATGATCAAGACCAACTGCCATCCTTCGTGGATTGCCGGAAAAAAGGGTTGGCGAGACCAGGGCTTGAATTTCAGCTAACATTGGCCTTGAGCCCTTGACTGTGGCGACGACCACACTGCCGGGTTCGCCTACCGGTCTTTCTTTAAGGAAAAACTCAGAAGGATTAGGAATAGCTTGCAATCCCGAAGAGGTCATTTCAAAAACCGCTAATTCAGCCACTGAACCAAAGCGGTTCTTCAGGGCTCTTAGAACCCGATGAGTGTGGTCTCTTTCTCCTTCAAAAAGGAGAACTACATCAACCATATGCTCAAGAGATTTTGGCCCGGCTAGGCCTCCTTCCTTGGTTATATGGCCAACCAGAAAAGAGGCAATCTGATTCCTTTTGGCTAAGCGAAAAATTTCATTAGCCACTTCTCTCACTTGGCTAATCGTCCCAGGCCCGGAAGTCAATTTGGCTGAGTAGATCGTCTGGACAGAATCAATAACTAATACCTTTGGCTCAATTCTTTCAGCCAGATTCACAATTCTCTCGAGATTGGTTTCAGCTAGAAGATAAAGGTCTCCATCCCTAATTCCCAGCCGATCACCTCTTATTTTAATTTGCTCAAGCGATTCTTCACCCGAAACATAAAGAATTCTTTCCCCTTTCAAAGCTAAATCCCGGCAGATTTGGAGAAGTAAAGTTGATTTGCCGATTCCTGGCTCACCGCCGATGAGAACCAAGGAGCCAACCACTAGGCCGCCACCTAAAACCTTATTAACTTCCTCTAGAGGGAGCTGGATTCTAGGCTTCTTTGTCTCTTTAATGTCTTGAAATAGGATAGGCTCCTGAAGGGGAAAAGAAGGGGCAAAAGGCCGTGTCTCTTTATCTTCGATTTCTTCGACCAAAGAGTTCCATTCACCGCAATTAGGACAGCGTCCAAGCCATTTGGCCGAATTAAAGCCGCAACTTTGGCAAATAAAAATGGCTTTTGGCTGGCTCATTATTATCTTCGGACTCCAAGACCAAGAATTAAATTACGATGGTTAGCCACACCGAGATCATCAACTCCTATAGTAAAATAAAAGTTCCTTCCAAGATAATAGCGCGAAAGAAAGCGCCATTTAGGTCCCATCTCTCGATTAAAGGCAAAACTTTCTAAACTGAAAAAAAGATGGTTAGCTAGGGGACTGAAATCAAGACCAACCCCTAATTCCGATTCAAAGAAGCCAGCCCTGGCTTGGACGGTTCCCAACTTTAAACCTCCTTGGAGATTCCAAAGAAAACCAGCGGTCTTAGGCTCGCGCACTAAGCCAAGGGAGAAAAATTGAGGACGCTCATGGCCTTTGGTCCAAAAAGATAAAGAAAGTTCACCTCGCAATTTTTGAGAGGAAAGAAGATAATCAGCCCTAATTTCGGGCGTTAAGTTTGCACTGGCCATCTTTTCGGCCAAGTTTGCCAGTCGGTCAACCGTTCTTTGAGTTTGTTCATAAAGCTCGGGATTTTGAAGTAATTTACCCAAGGTTCCTTGACCGCTCTCCAATCGATTGATAATTTGATCAAGCTTGGCGACATTACCTTTCAATCTCTCGCTTATCTCCCGAAAATTAGCTAAGCTTTCTTGAAAATTATCTCGGTTAAGGTCAAGGAATTCTTCAAGAGAAGTAGCCAAATTTTGAAGTTGTTGAACCAGCTTTCTTACTTCAGAATTAAATTCAGCTATCTCAGCGGAAAAACTCTGGAGTTTCTTTTCAAGGTAAGGTTGAGTGGATTTTAAAAGTTGGCTCATTTCCTGGCTCACTGAAGCTAAGTTCTTAAGAATCAAAGCAAAATTTTCTTTTTCTTGAGGACCGACGAGACGCTGCCAAGTCGAGCTTAGCTCTTTTATTTCCTCACCAATAGAAATAAGCATGAGGCCTATTTGATCAAAACTTACCGAGGGTAGGGAAGCTATCTCATCACCGGGTTGACAAGGTATTTTTTCTTGGCCAGGTAAAATTTCAATGTATCTTTCACCAAGCAAACCAAGACTAGCTAAATAAGCTTTGGAATCCCGAGGAATCTTTATTCCAGGAAAAATACTCAGCTTAATTAACGCTCGATTATAAGCTAATTCAATCTCCTTGACATAACCAATTTTTACTCCAGCCATACGCACAGCTGTATGTTTGTCAATCCCTAAAGCCGAATCAAAAGAAGAGAGAAGAAGATAACCAGAGGGTTTAAATAGCCGACTTAAGTCACCAATAATAAAAATAAAAAGAGCCAGTATAAGGAAGGTAAGGCCCAAAAAAAACCCTATTTTAGCTTCTCGGCTCATCCTTCACCTGCTTTTAGCCCACCTCTTCAGACTTTACCACACTCAATCCCTTTCCACCAAATTCTCTTTTTTGACGGTTAAGCCGGAAATTAGATCAGCCGCTTATTCTTCGGACTATCTTTATCCTTTAACTTTATTAACTTCTAGCCAATTTAATCATCAACCGCTGGCCATCGTTTATTACCAGTTGTCTATTGGCCCATGAGCTTCGCCTCGGATAAATTGTTGGACAATAGGATTCAAACTCTGTCGAATTTCTTCTGGAGTCCCTACTTCGATTATTCGGCCTCCATAAAGCATGGCTATTCGGTCAGCCACTTTGTAGGCACTAGCCATATCATGCGTAATAACAATCGAGGTCATCCCCATTTCTTGTTTGAATTTGTTTATCATTTCATTAATAGCATCTGCTCTTATTGGATCAATGCCTGTCGAAGGTTCATCATAGAGCATGATTTCGGGACGATAAGCGATCGCCCGCGCTAAGCCCACCCTTTTCTTCATCCCCCCACTCAATTGATGAGGCATTAATTTTTCAACTCCTCTTAAACCGACCATCTCCAATGAGGCCCTGACAATCTCCCTAATCTCCTTGGAACTAAGACGAAGATGCCTTTCTAGGCCGAAGGCAACATTTTCAGCTACTGTCATCGAATCAAAGAGGGCCGCGCCCTGAAAAACCATACCAAATTTACGATTTAATCGCAGTCGTTCTTCTTCCTTTAGACCCGTGGTTTCGGTTCCATCTACATAAATTTTACCTCGATCTGGTTTTAAAATCCCAATTATCAACTTAAGCAAGACACTTTTGCCTGACCCGCTTTGGCCAATAATAACCATTGTCTCACCTTTCTTAACTTCAAGATTGACACCGGATAGAACTTGTTTTTCCCCGAAAGATTTATGAAGATCGATAATTTTAATCATCGTCGCCTCAAGTAATCTTATGACCCTATATATATCCTAAAATAAATAGTTAAAGATTTTTACCGGCCGCTCAAGCTTGCGGGCATCGCTTTACTCATAAAAAAATTAACAATTAAGATAACAATAGAACTTATTACCACAGTCCGAGTGGTGGCCCTTCCTACTCCTTCAGCTCCACCCTCGGCCTTTAATCCTTGCCAGCAACCAACGATGGCAATAATTATCCCGAAAACAGCTGACTTAATTACTCCGCTGAGGACATCCCAAAGTTCCATAAACATTAAGGTTTGATTAATGTAAATTGTTTTATTAACACCCATAAGAATAACATTAAAAAAATAGCCAAAAAACATTCCTATTAAATCGCCATAAAGGGTCAAACAGGGAAGAGTAATAAAGGCAGCTAAAGTTCGAGGAACAACCAGGAAGCGGATGGGATCAGCTCCCAAGCTCATGAGAGCATCAATCTGCTCGGTTATTTTCATCGTCCCAATTTCCGCTGCCATAGCCGAACCAGCTCGGCCAGCAACCATCAGACCGACCAAAATCGGAATAATCTCTTTGCAAAGACCTAAACCTAAGGCTGGTCCGCTGTAAGCTTCAGTCCCAGGCCCAATGTAGCGATTAAAACCCACATACATTTGCAAAGCAAAGACTAAACCGCTGAAAGCTGCGGTCAAAGAGACGACGGGAAGAGAACGAACTCCAACTTCTTCAAGCTGCTGGAGAAAATAACGTCCCTCCCAAGGCCGGCTGAATGAAGCCCGGAGAGTTCGAATAAAAATAAGAGCTACCTCACCCAAATTAATGATAAAAGTTTCAATGGGTAAAAAGGTTTTTTGTCGATTCATTATTTTAGACAGGAATATAATCGGGATGACCAAGCTCGGCATCAACGAAGCGGGCAAAGCGATCTAAGAAAACCAATTTAACGGTATCCGTAGGGCCATTTCGCTGCTTAGCCACATGAATCTCAGCTATGCCTCGAACACTCTCATCATGCCGCCGATACATTTCCGGCCGATAAATAAAAATGACGACGTCTGCATCCTGTTCAATCGCGCCTGATTCTCTCAAATCAGAAAGTTGAGGCCTCGGTTCTCTTCGGGCTTTTTCTGGGGCCCGGCTAAGCTGGGAAATACCGACCACAGGAATTTGAATTTCCTTAGCCAGCTCCTTTAAGGAACGAGAGATGAAAGACATTTCTTGGTTGCGATTCTCGAATTTACCACCTGTTCTCATCAATTGGATGTAATCAATAAAAAGGAGGTCAAGCTTTTGTTCCATCCGCAGGCGCCGAGCTTTAGCTTTCATTTCCGTAACAGTTAAAGCTGGGGTTTCATCTAAGTAAATCTTGGCTCGAGAAAGAGTTTCGGCGGCCAAACGAAGCCGTTCAAACTCCCGTTCGCTGATAAAACCTGTTCTTACTCGCTTAATATCAAGCTGGCTTTCCGCACAGAGCATGCGTAACACAATCTGCTCTTTAGCCATTTCCATAGAAAAAAAGCCCACCGAATATTCTGTTTGGCTGCCAACATATTGAGAAATATTTAGGCAAAGAGCTGTTTTTCCCATAGAAGGGCGGGCCGCCACCACGATAAATTCAGAAGGGTGAAAACCTGCAGTGAGACTATCTAGGTCGCGAAAACCGGTCGGGATTCCAGTAACTGCGTCCTTTTGCTCCACCCTCCGAGCAATCATTTCTAGAACTGGACGCGTAAGCTGCCCAACAGGAATAAAACCAGGTTTAACTCTTTGCTCGGCTACTTCAATAATTTCAGCTTGGGCTTCGTTTAGAAGTTCGTCGGCATCCTCCTTTTCTTCAAAGCCGGCGGCGATGATTTTAGCTGAACTGAAAATCAGTCGACGAAGCAAAGCCTTTTCTTTAATTATCCTGGCATAATATTCCACATTGAGATTTCGATGAACGCCATCGAGCAAGGAAGAGACATAAGCAGCTCCGCCAACTTCCTCAATCTCACCTGAACGGCGAAGTTCTTCGGTCAAAGTGATGAGATCAGCCGGCATTCCTTTATCTATTAAATTAATGATCTTATTAAAAATTTTTCGGTGGGCCTCTTTATAAAAATCTTCAGGCGAAATAATGGCTAAAACTGGATTTAGAGAGGCATTGTTGATTAAAATACCACCCAAGACCGCCCTTTCGGCCTCGAGACTATGGGGCGGCGTTTTTTTCAGAAAGAGGAAATCAACATCCATCCCTTTTTTCTTTATCCTACCTTTTTTATGCCTATTTTCCCTCTCACTGTTTATTTTATTAAATCTTATTCCACTTCCAAATACAAGCCAAGAGCTTTATTTTCAATTTTTTTCTTTTTCTCACTTTTTGTTTGGCAGGAAAAGAAAATTTTCTCTTTGACCAATGGAAAAAATTTAAGTTTCTTCCCGAGCTACTTCTATCTGAATTTCAGCCTTTTCATCTCGATAAACTTTGATGGGAATAGTATAATGACCGAGACGACGAAGAGGTTCCTCCAAAAGAATCTTTTTCTTCTCAATTGTAAAGCCAAGCTTTTCCAACTCATCTTTGATATCACCAGCGCTGACTGAGCCAAAAATCATATCTTTTTCCCCTGCTTTACGTCGAAAAACTAGCTTGACTTGATTAAGTCGATTAATTAGGTCTTTAGCACTTAATTTCTCTTTCTCTATTTTTTTAATTAAAGCCTGTCGCTCGATTTCAATCTGCTTAATATTTTGGGGAGTAACCTCAACCGCTAATCGCCGGGGAATAAGATAATTCCGGCCAAAACCAGGAGCCACTTCCACAATATCGCCCTTATGACCTAATTTATCTACATCCTGCTTTAAAAGAACTTTCATCTTGACCTCCTTCTTTTCTTTATTCTTAAAGCTTTTTCAAGAAGAATTAGTCAGCAATAAAGGGAAGGAGGGCCATAATCCGAGCTCTTTTAATTGCCTGAGCTAGTCGTCGCTGGTGAAAAGAACAGGTGCCGGTAGTTCGGCGGGGAGATATTTTGCCTCTTTCCGGGATATAACGGCGAAGAATATCCACATTCTTATAATCAATCTCACGGACGTTCATTTGGCAAAAACGGCAGACTTTCTTTTTTGGCGGGAAAAACCTTTTTATTTGAGCCTTTTCGATTTTTTCTTCCTTAGCCATAAATTTAACCTCCCTTGACTTTACCCTAACCTCTTTTTCTATTTAGTTGTCTCTTCATTCATCCTAGCTTCTTTTTCTGAGCTAGTTTCAGCCTCGATGAGCTGGCTAATATCGGCCAAGACTTCCTCTGTTTCCTTGGTCTTTTTCTTCCGCTTCAAAGTCGAGGTAACTCCTTTCCTTACAGTTAGATAACGCAAAATTTGATCACTTTGCCTAAATCGTCTTTCAAGCTCAGCTGGAACGGCAGGTTCAGCTTCATAATCGAGAAAAAGGTAATAGCCATCATTAAATTTTTTAATTGGATAAGCCAATTTCCTTTTGCCCCATCTTTCCTCGCGTCGTAAATTGCCCTTCATCGCAGCAATTAGTTCAGTCATTTGGCGAATCTGTTGGTCAATTTCTTCTTCGGAAAGATTAGGGGCGATGATTACACCCGTTTCATAATGTCTCATCTTACCTCCTTATGGTTATGATGCTCACATAGCCCCTTCTAAATAGAAGGAGCAAGGAGTTCAGACTATTGTCCGATTATATTTATTCATGGCTTGATCAATAGCTCCATCTAAAATCATTTCAACAGCTTCACAGGCAGCTTCAAGCGAGGGGATAAGTCGAACTTTTTCCGCCTCACTGAAAGGCTCAAGCACATAGGCGGCTGCCTCAGCTTTTTCGGGTAATGGGCCAATCCCAATTCTAATTCGGGGGAAAGCGTTTCCTCCTAGGGCAGTAACTACTGATTGCATGCCTCGATGAGTGCCAGGCCCTCCTGTCTTCCTAATTCTAATTTTACCAAGGGGAAGATCTAGATCATCATAGATCACTAAAAGATTAGTCAAAGGCAATTTTAACTGAGTCATAAGCAAAATCACAGCTTCTCCGCTCCGATTCATATAAGTCTGGGGAAGAGCCAGAAATACTTCCTCTTTCTTATAAAGACCTAAGCTCACTTTAGACCGATATTTTCTTTGCCAGCGAGGAAATCGCCACCGTTTCCAAAGCTGGTTAACAACCATAAAACCAACATTGTGACGGCTTTCAGCATAATCTTGGCCTGGATTACCTAAACCAACAACTAGCCACACTAAATTCTCCGACTATTCTTCTTCTTTCTTGGCTCTTTCTTTACGAATAACTTCAGGTTCAGGAGCTTCAACCACTACGCCCTCTTCAGCGGCTACAGTCGTTACGGCCTCGGCTTCAGGCAGACCTATGGTTACAATGACGGTTTCGGGATCATCCACAATTCTTATCCCTTCCATTGAGGGCAAATCGCCTACTCTAATCGACTGATGAACGTGGAGGGGGGAAATATCAACGGTGATATGCTCAGGAATAAGATGAGGTAAACACTCAATCTCTAACTCGCGGGTAATAAAATCAACCAAACCACCTTGGGTTTTAACTCCAATCGCCTCACCTTGAAGCACAATTGGAACAGATACTCGAATAGGCCGATCCATGGCGATCTGGACTAGGTCGACATGGAGAAGCTCATCCGTTACCGGATCCACCTGAAGCTCTTTAATCATTACATCTCTTTCTTCCCCGTTTAAAACGATTCGAAAAATGGTTCTTTCTCCTGTTTCTGTTTTTAATATTGTAAAAATATCCTTTTTATTTAAGCATAAGGGAAGACTTTTGATCCCAGGCCCATAAAGAATGGCCGGAACCAATCCTTTCCGTCTTAGACGATAACAGGCATTTTTGCCCAACTCCTTCCTTTCTTCCGCTTTGATAATTAAACTCATTTGAGCCTCCTTGGCTTTGGCCCCTTGAAGCTATAACTCGACTATAAATCCTCTTAATTATTTCACCAGAAAAGGGAACTTACGGAAGTCCCTTCATTTATTCGACGAATGGCCTCCCCAAAAAGCTCGGCCACCGAGATAACCTCAATTTTATTGCAAGAATTGGCCCCCTCGCGCAGGGGAATAGTGTTAGTGACGATGACCTTTTCCAACTCGGAATTCTTAATTCTTTCAACCGCTGGGCCAGAAAGAACAGCATGGGTACAGGCAGCAAAAATTCTTCTTGCTCCCTCTCTTTTAAGGGCTTCAACGCTCAAAATGAGAGTCCCAGCTGTATCCACAATATCATCAAAAATAATTACATCTTGATCTCGAACATCGCCAATAACGTGAAGAACCTGAGCTACATTAGGGGAAGGTCTTCTCTTATCAATAATGGCTAGTCCAGCATTAAGGCGACGAGAAAAAGCCCGCGCCCTTGCCACTCCTCCGGCATCAGGCGACACAATTGTGACTTTATTTAAAGGAATGGTTTCAATATAACGGGCAATAACTGGGGCCGCCATAAGATTATCCACTGGAATGGAGAAAAAACCTTGAATTTGGGGCGAGTGAAGATCCATGGTCAGGATTCGATCAGCCCCGGCTTTTTCTAATAAATCAGCTATTAACCGAGCTGAAATAGGTACCCGGGGTCGATCTTTCCAATCCTGACGGGCATAGCAATAATAGGGAATGACCACGGTAATTCGACCAGCCGAAGCTCGCTTGCAGGCATCAATCATTAGAAAGAGCTCCATCAAATGAAAATTAACGTCATGACAACCACTTTGAATCAAAAAAACATCTTCGCCCCGAATGCTTTCATCAATATATACTCTAATTTCACCATCGGAAAACCGGCCAAGAATCAATTGACCCAAAGGGACTCCAAGATAATCAGCTATCTCCTTAGCTAAGCCAGGATTAGAAGAACCAGCAAAAATTTTCATTTTCTGCCTCAAAAAAATTTAATAAGCTGGGGCGGGAGGACTCGAACCTCCATATGACGGATCCAAAGTCCGTTGCCTTACCAGTTTGGCGACGCCCCAGCCCTCCTCAAAGAAGCAATGGTCGATAATATTCTCGAGGCAAGGTCTCTGTCAAAATCGCCTTGCCCCAACGGCTAATCAAAGCTAAAGCCTTTTCAGCTTTTTCCTTGTCTAGAAAAAGGGCATAAAGGGCACTTCCTGTTCCACTGACCGCAGCCAATAAAGGCTCTTCTTCAAGAAGAACTTCCTTTACCTTCTTCAGCTCAGGATGAACCTCAAAAACAATTGCTTCAAGCTCATTCTCCAGGATTCGCAGGCGACGTCGCTCTAAAAACTCTAATATTCTACTGGGTTGGTCTTTTTTAGTCAAGGCAGCCCGAAGGTCATAAAAATTATAAATCATAGCGGTAGAAATTGAATATTCGGGCCAAAAAAGCAGACAATTAAGAGGCGGCAATTCCCTAAGGGGAGATATTAGATCTCCTCTCCCCTCACCAAGGCAAAGTCCACCGGTGAGGAAATAAGCTACATCGGCCCCTAAAGAGCGAGCCAGCTCGAGTAAGGCGGGCAAAGTCAGGTTTAGATTCCAAAGATAATTCAATGCTAATAAAGTAACCGCCGCATTTGAACTTCCCCCTCCCAAACCTGAGCCAACTGGGATTTTCTTGTTAACTTTTATTCTTATCCCAAAATCAGGTAAATATTTTTCTTTGAGCAAACTGGCTGCCTTGAAGACTAAATTGGTTTCATCCCAAGCAATTGAAGGCTCGTTACCTTCGAGGCTAATTTCACCAACCGGAGCTAGACTAAATTCAAGGTCATCATGAAAATTGACAGTTTGAAAGAGAGTTCTGATTTCGTGATAGCCATCTTCTCGCCGAAAAAGGACTTCAAGGCCTAGATTGATTTTTGCAAAAGAAAAAGCTTTAAGACCTGGCCATTCCTTCTTTATCATTTAGCTTTCTTTTCCATTCCAACCCCTTATATTAAATTATATCTCAAAATTTTGTTCAAATAACCCTTTAATTTCCTAATTAATTTTAAGCCGAGATTTTATTTGCTCCCAGCTCAAAGCTTGATATTCTGAATTGATGAGCTTGTCAGCTCTAAAATAATCAGGCAATAGAGGTTGGTTAAAATTAAGGGCCAGAACAGTTAGTTTCCCCTTTACTTTGGGATGAGAGAAACTCAAAAGGCGAGTCACATTTTTATTTTTGGTTAATTCTTGAATTTCTATTTTCAAATCTCCTTTACAACCCTTCTTCAATTTTCCCTCCTCATCCCACTCGACTTGCCAATCAGAATTAACTTCCCTTCCCTTTATAGCCCAATCTAACCTCACCGACTCGGCTAAAGTCTCTAAACCTTTCCCCTCCCGAATTATCCAAGCAATAATTTCAACTGGCTCCAAAGGTATAGCTATCAGTTCCGCCATCAGTTTTGCTTGACCTTGTCTACCTGACCAATAAGCTCTTTCTGCTGGAATAATTAACCATTCGAGATGCTTCGTCCAAAAAGAAACCAAAACTAACCGACCAACTGGATCCCGAATTTCCAATCGACCGCTTGTTGAATCTAACCAAAGTAAAGCCTTCCCTCTGACAATCGAGCCATCCCGGTCTAACCGAAAAGAGAAATACCCGGAAATAGTTTTGATCGAGGCCGGCGGTAGGGAAATCTCTTTTAGGCCGCGCTGATTAACGAAAAAAGAACAGCCACTTAATAAAAGACCAACAAGGCTTAGATAAGAAATAATAGGGCTGAAAAAAATTGGGAAAAAAATAATCTGCCGGACTTTTTTTTTAAAATGTGGTGAAGTTAAGATTAACAATTTAATCTAATTTAAAGCCGTAATCTTCAGTCTTCTTGGATTTTTCAACTCCAGTTGGTTCCTTTTTTGAAGGTCTTTCAGTCGACAAAGCTTCGTTTTTTCTCTCTTCTGCTTCAACTAAATGAAAACCATAATCGGAGGTCTTGAGGTCCTTTTTTCCTTTGGCGGCTATAAGACGTCGCCGATAAAGGGGATAAAAGGGGGAACGAATTCTTTTCCCAAAGCAACTTAAGCTAGGATTAAAAACCAAAAGGAGAATAAAGACAACAAATAAAACAATTAAAATAATTAATCCGATATTCATTTTTTCCTCGAGTTTGATTTTTATTTTATCAATATAAGTTAGGCTATAGCAATAGTTATCTTCGGCCTAGCAAAGGCTGGCGCTGACTTAAAAATGGTCTTTTTTGGCTTTGAGGCATTGACTTTTCGTTATATTTACCTAAAAATATTAAGTTAAAGATGATGAGGTAACAAGAATGAAAACTTTTTGGCGAACTTTGCTCACGGTGATTATAATTATTGGTGCCTTTTTTCTGGGCATTAATCTCGGCAAAAACCGAGTTAAATCAAAAATTCCCAAGTTCCAAGAAGATATCGACAGCAGCTATTGACTCGGTTTCGGATTAAAAATTGGGGGGTTGAGCTCAATTGAAAAGGAAGAAAGGCCAGGTTCAAATTACAAGGTTTGCTTTTCTTGTTTGAGATTAAATTATTTATTTTGATTTATATTTTGGTTTTATCCCCATATTATGGAACATGAAAGCCCAGACATCGGCCATTTGATCGACCGCTTTCATGGTTGAACTAGCTCCATGGCCTGATCTAGTTTCAATTCGGATTAAAACTGGATTCAAACCACGATGTTTCTCTTGTAGGGTGGCAATAAATTTAAAGGAGTGAGCCGGAACTACTCGATCATCGTGATCCGCAGTCATGACTAAAGTAGCCGGGTAACTAATCCCTTCTTTAAGATTATGAAGGGGGGAATAAGAAAAGAGATTTTTAAAATGGACAGGATCATCGCTTGAACCATATTCGACCACCCAACCCCAACCAACTGTAAATTTGTGAAATCGAAGCATATCCATTACCCCGACTGAAGGAAAAGCTACTTTAAACAATTCAGGCCGTTGAGTCATTGCGGCACCAACAAGCAAGCCACCATTAGAGGCCCCAGCAATAGCCAGGTAATCGGGCGAGGTGTATTTTTCTTTGATCAAATATTCAGCCGCAGCTATGAAATCATCGAAGACATTCTGTTTATTCAAAAGCATACCCGCCCGATGCCATTCTTCTCCATATTCTCCTCCGCCTCTAAGATTGGCCACCGCATAAATACCGCCATTTTCTAGCAGAATCAGTTGATTGATGTTGAAAGTTGGAGTTAGGCTGATATTAAATCCGCCATAACCATAAAGATAAGTCGGGTTTTGGCCATTCTTTTTCAGGCCCTTTTTATGAACTATAAACATAGGGATTCTTGTCCCGTCCTTGCTGGAATAAAAAACCTGTCGGCATTCATAGTCCTCAGGTTTAAATTGGGGCTTTCTTTTTGGAGTAAAATAAGGCTCAGCTTGGCCGGTTGACAGGTCATAAAGATAAATTGTGGTCGGATAAGTAAAGGAAGTAAAACTAAAGAAGGTATAAGGATCATGGCGACGGCCGGTGAAACCCGAAACTGTTCCATACGTCGGCAAAGGAATCTCTTTTTCCAGTTCACCTTGTAAGTTATACTGATACACTCGAGAGGCCACGTCTTTGAGGGTTACGACAAAAAGTTTGCCGCCCACAAGCTGAACATTCTGAATGGTTTCTTTTTCCATTTGAGGAATAAGATCAACCCACTTGTCGGGTGAAGGATCAGCCGGATCAATTTTTACGACCCGCCATTTAGGCGCTCCCTTATCCGTAAGAACTAAAAAGTGGCCATCAACAACATCAATTACTTCAGCATTTGCCTCAAAGCCAGTCAACAGAGGTTTAAAACCAAAAATTTCTGGAGCTGATTTGGCTACATCGGCTGCTCTATCTGATTTTTTCCAGCTAGGAATTTTGAGGGCTAAATTTTTAGCCGAAGCAATCTGACCTCGCTCGGGCCCTGAGGGTAAGCCCGTTAATTCTTTATAATAAATTTCATTCCCGTGGGTTCCTTCAGTAACATAAAGAATTAAATATTTCTCATCCTCGGTCACGCTAACTTGATGATAACGAAATGGGTGGGCTTTATCTTCATAGATGAGAATATCCTTCTCTTGTGGATCACCGACACGATGATAGAAAATCTTTTGATAGGCATTCTGTGCCGAAAGTTCTTTACCTGGTTCAGGTTCATCAAAACCAGAATAGAAAAAGCCACGACCAAACCAGCCCGCTCGACTGAATTTTATCCATTTGAGGTTATCGGTCAGAGGCTCCATTCTATTTACATCCCAGACTCTTATTTGAGTCCAATCTGATCCAGCTTCGGAAATAGCAACCGCCACTAAACTGTTATCTTGAGAAAAACCAATTAAGTTAGCTCTTGTGGTCCCATCTATTGAAAGTTTATTGACATCCATGAAAATAGTGGCTTCTCCTCTTAATCCTTCTTGGCGCATAATATAAGGTTGATTCATGAGACCCTCATTATAAGTATAAAAATGATAACGGCCAGCTTTGATCGGCAATCCGAAACGCTCATAAGAATAAAGTTCAAGAAGACGGCGACGGATGGCCTCTCTAAAAGGAATTTTCTCCAGATAACTAAAGGTCAATCGGTTTTGGGCTTCAATCCAAGGCCGTAATCTGGGATCATTTTCATTTTCCATCCATCGATAAGGGTCGGGCACAAGGGTTCCAAAATAATTATCAACCACCTCAACTTTATCAGTAACGGGGTAGGTAATGGCTTCAATTGGCCCTTTCTTAGTTTGACAATCAATTAGGGTTAAGGCCGTAAAAATGATAATTAGACACAAGAAAATTAAGTTCTGGATCTTCAAATTTCGATCTAATTTTGTTTCCATCTCAGCCCTCCTTTATTTGGCCTTTTCTTTTTTTTGGCTGTTTCAATTGAAAAAACTTATTAATCCCCACCTAAAAAAGGTCAATGAAAGACGAGAGCCTCAAAAACAAAAAGCTCGGCCTTGGAGGAACGCCAGGCATTAGGGGGCAAACCTGCTTTTAGACAAACCTGCTCTAAAAAAGTTTCTCGATCCCAGCCAGCTTCCACCGGGACCTGAGGAAGCAATACTCCTTTTTTACCTTCCATAGAAATAATCAATCCATGTCGACCAACGATGACCTCTCGAGGATTGTCAATTTTTCGAGGTGGAGTAAGAATTGATATTTCATATTCTAGATTTTTCAATTCTCTTTCCTCGACAGGAGAAAAGCGAGGATCCTCGGTCGCGGCTAAGATAGCGCACCTGATTATGACCAGGTAAAGAGGTAAAATTGGTTCAATAAATCCAAGACAACCCCGAAGCTCACCCCTTTTCTTGATCGTCACAAAAGCTCCCTTTTCTTCCCAAAAACGAGGATTTACGGGATGATAATTGATAACTTTCTTTTCACGAATATAAAGTTCCACAGCCTGCCGAGCTAAATTAAGCAATTCTTTTTTTTCTTCAGGGGAAAGAGTAAATTCAGCTACCTCTGATTTCGCCTTCGAAGAATTCATCTGCTTTTCTGGTAATGGTTTCTTTTCCTTAAGATAAAGGGCCGCCGCCAGATAACCAACGACCTGACTCTTTGGTCCCCCGCCTTCGGTTGAATCAGCATAACGAAGAATTTCCACTTGGGGTTCACCGAGTTTCTTAAGATAGAGCAAGGCGGCGGCAACCCCGCCACCACCACAGAGAAGATTTTCGCCTGAAATTACTTGGCGGAGCAGACTTTCCACCTTCAATCCTTTAATTAAATCGATGGTTTCTTGGTCTCTCCTGTAAGCCTCCTCTTGGGATAAATAATGACTTAGGTCGGTCGAGACAACCACCAAAGCCTTCTTCTTAGCCAGGACCGTCACTAGCCCATCGGCCAGTCGCTCAATCACCTTTCTGGTTGGATAGCCCATTACAATAGGCACAATTTTCGATTGGGGTAATACTTTTTGGAGAAAAGGAATTTGAACTTCTAATGAATGTTCCTTCGCATGAGCTTCAGGAATAAAATTAAAGCCAGTCGCTTTGATGAGTTCAGAACCCGTCTCTTCATCAACCGGCATGAGGCCTAAAGGTGTTTTAAAACTACCTTTAGGCCATATGGAACAACCATTAAATCCGTATTGATGACTTGGGCCAATAATCACGACTGTCTCATAATTTCGGCTTTGAACTAGAGCATAGGCATAAGCCGCCGTCGGACCAGAATAAATGTAGCCAGCGTGGGGAGCGATAATTACTTCCGGATCATGAGGAATTTGAGGCAGTTTAGCTACAGCTTGGAGATAGACTGTCAGTCGGCTTTGAAGTCGGTCTGGGTTCTCATCATAAAAAAGGCCAGCAAAAACAGGTTGACGAACTAGTTCACCTTTTTCTTGGTTCGCGAAGCTAGCCAAAATAGAAAGCTTAAAAAGCAATAAACCTATTCCCAGCCACCGAAGTGTCTTCATTTTTCCTTATCTTATCAAAATTAAATCAAAAAAATAAAGCCAGTTGTCGTCTTGCTTTTCAAATTTCTTCTGCTAAAATTTATTTTCTCGTTAGTCTTTCAAGAGGGAGGTGGAAAAATGCCCCTCTACGAATATCGGTGCGAGGACTGTGATTCGCTTTTTGAAGTTCTTCAAAGACTTAACGAGGATCCTCTTAAAATTTGCCCAAAATGCGGCGGTCAGTTAAAGAAACTTATTAGCCAGTCAGCCATTCAATTCAAAGGAAGTGGCTGGTATATAACGGACTACGCTAGACGTCAGCCCTCAGATGGACAACCAGGTCAGGGCAATGGCCTTGACAAAAAAGATAGACAAGGGTCAAAAGACAAAGGGGCAACTAACTCTTCCCCTTCCCAAGCTGATTCTAAAAAATAATTTGACTTAATCGATTAGAAATTACTTTCATTTCTTAATTGGTTTATAATCCAATGGGCAGCCTCTAGGATATTGGCGGCTACATAATCTGGTTCTAATTCATCAAGCTTAAGTCTTAATTTTGTCCAATCCCACCCTCTTTGATTTAAATGTTTTAAGCTATTTATCCTTTCTAATCTATTTTTTTCTTTAAGCCAACTAAGATTTTGCCAGGTTTGCTTACCGTCCCCTGTAAGGACTAAAACCGACTTTGTTCCCAACCGATGTCCAAAGAGAATATCTTCCAATTTATCGCCAACCATAAAACTTTTTTTCAGATTTAAATTAAAATCGCGAGCGGCCCTATGCCCAAGAGCTGTGCCGGGCTTTCGGCATTCACAACTCAGGGCATAAATTGGATCTAAGGAATCAAGCCAGTGAGGGCAATAGTAAAAGGCATCTATCCTAGCGCCCTGAGCCAGAAAAATTTCTTGCATTGCCGAATGAATTTTTTGGAGGTTACTCTCAGCTAGCCATCCCCGACCAACAGCTGATTGATTAGTGACCACAATTAGATGAAAACCAGCTTTATTTAAAAGTCTAATGGCCTCAAAACTCTCAGGAAAAATACGGATCTCGGCCAGGGAGCGGGGATAACCCACATCCTCATTTAAAGTACCATCCCGATCAAGAAAGACAGCCCGATTCATCTCTTTTTGCCTCAGAAGTTTGAAGTAAAGAAAGGGAAGCTTCAAGAACTTCAGCCTCGGTAATCGCCGCTAAGCAACGGTGGTCGTAAGGACAAACTCGATACCAACAAGGCCAGCAGATTACTTTTTTATGAAGAACAAACGAGGGCTCATGCCAAGGCCGGGTTTTCCGGGGATCAGTAGGACCAAAAAGTGCTACCACTGGTACTCTAAGGGCATTGGCTAAATGCATTGGCCCAGAATCATTGGTGATCATTAAATTTGCCCAACTAAGAACCGAAGTTAGCTCTCGTAAAGTAGTTTTCCCACAAAGATTAAGCGGCGTTCGGCCGATTCGTTTCTCTTGGGCTGCCTCTATAATTTCCTTGGCCAGATTTTCTTCTTCTCTCGAGCCAATAATTAAACAGACGGCCTCTAACGCCTTTTCTAAATTAGCCGCTAAAAAGCCAAATCGCGAGGTCGGCCAGCGTTTAGCCGGTCCATAGGCGGCCCCAGGATTGAGAACAACCAAAGGCTTTCTCTGAGCCCTCATCTTTAAGGGGTCAAGACCTAAAGATAAAAGACGCTGTCGGCCCATTTCTTTTTCTTCATCGGTTATTTTAATCTTAATTTCGGGTTCAGTCGGGACCTTAAGATTCAATTGGCGGAGTAAATTTAAATAATAAATAGCTTGATGGTCTTCTTTTTTCTCTGTCTCTTCCTCCTCAAGCTTAGAAATTTTGGGTTCTCGAGCAATTGCCTTGGTCAGCAACCAGGCCCGGCCGTCACTCCTATAACCCCAGCGTTCAGGAATTCCGGCCAGCCAGGCTAACATGGCCGAGCTAAAACTGTTAGGAAAAAGGATGGTTAGATCAAAACGAAATTCTCGCCAGCGGCGGCTCAACCGCCAGCCAGCGGAGACAGTTAAAAGCTCAGGAATTTCAACTACCCCAGCAATTCCCGATTCGACTTCAAAAAGTTCCAGAGAACGACTTGGCGCGGCCACCCAAATTTCAGCTTCGGGGAAATTATTGATGAGAGCTCGAAGAGAAGGAAGGGCTAAGATCGTATCACCTAACCAATTGGGCATTCGAACAAGAATTCTCATGTCATCATTTTAGTCCCTTCTTCCATCGATGTAAAACAAGAAAAAATTTTGGGAGATGTTTTGGTTCTTTTAATTCATTTCTGGGTAGAAATATTATTGATTTCAGACTTGAGGCTAAGGTTACTTAAATGTCATAATAAAAATGAAACCGAAAATGATCCGTTTCGATGATATCTTGGAGAAAATGACCGCTCTCGGTCATCTTACCGAAAAAGATATTTTTTTATTTAAGAAGGCCTATGTCTTTGCAGCCGCTGCTCATAAAGGGCAAGTTCGTCGCTCAGGCGAGCCCTATCTTTCCCATCCATTAGAAGTCACCAATATGCTAGCTGATATGGGCTTGGATAAAACCACCCTCATTGCTGGCTTACTTCATGATGTCCTGGAAGATACAGATGTAACTCTGGAAGAACTTCAAGAAAACTTTGGCTCTGAAATCGCTCGGCTGGTTGAAGGGGTTACCAAAATTACCCGAGTTGAACAGGCTTCACCTGAGACCCAGCAAGCCGAAACCATTCGAAAAATAATCTTAGCAATGACCGATGACTTGAGGACAATTTTCATTAAGCTGGCCGATCGGCTCCATAACCTTCAAACTCTTCGCTTTCTGCCTGAAGCTAAACAGCGTCAGATTGCTAAAGAAACCCTTGAAATTTATGCCCCCATCGCCAATCGATTAGGAATGGGAAGAATTAAAGCGGAACTCGAAGATTTAGCATTCCGATATGTGGCTCCTCAAGAATACTTTCGCATGGCCGCCATTGTTGAGCCCTTGCGGCAACAGGCGGAGCCTCTCCTCCTTAAATTCAAAGAAAGGCTAGAAAAGCTTTTACAGGAAAATAACATCCCCTGTGAAATTCAAACCAGAATTAAACGGCTTTATAGCATTTATAAAAAAATGAAGCGACGGGAGATTGATTTCGATGAAGTTTACGATTTTTTAGCTTTAAGGATTATCACCGACAGCATTCGTAATTGCTACGCTGCCTTAGGCATTATTCATCAGAAATGGCCGCCCATTCCCAATCGGTTTCGCGATTTCATCGCTGTGCCCAAGCCTAACCTTTATCAATCTCTCCATACCACAGTCATTACCGAGGATAAATTAACCGTAGAAATTCAAATTCGAACTCGCGAAATGCACGCCCTCGCTGAAAATGGCATTGCGGCTCATTGGCGTTACAAAGAAGGCCCTCAGGCTGAGCTAATCAAAGAGGATAAACGTCTTGAATGGCTGCGAGAAATGGTTGAAATGTTTCAGGAACAAAAGAATCCCCTTGAATTCCTTAAAGTTCTTAAAACCAATCTGGTCCCTGAAGAAATCTATGTTTTCACGCCTAAAGGCAAGGTTATTGCCCTGCCGGCTGGGGCCTCAGCTCTTGATTTTGCCTTTAAAATCCATACTGAAATTGGCTTACATGCGGCCGCCGCTTTTATTAACACTCAACCTGTTTCCTTAAAAACCATTCTTAAATCTGGGGATATTGTGGAAATTATCACCTCGCCAGACAAACAACCTAAACGACAGTGGCTTCGTTGGGTGGTTACCTCAACCGCTCGCCATCATATTAAGCGCTGGTTAAAACAAAAAGAAAAAGCAAGAAGCATTGAGCTCGGGCGTCGCCTTTGGGAAAGAGCCTTACGTCGCTTTCATCTTCCTCTTGATTTTAAAGAAGGCAGCAATGGCCTTATATCTCGCCTGGCCAATGCCAGTGGACTCAATTTTAAAAATTTAGAAGATTTCTTTGCGGCTTTAGGCTATGGCCGATTAGTTATTAACGAGCGATTCCTTGAGCGCCTTGGGCTATCTTCATTAGCCAAGGAAGGGTCAAAAGAAAAAATATCTGCCTCAACTGAATCAAGTCAAATAACCAACTTACTTGAGGCCGCTCGCGAAGAAAAATTAGAAGACGAAAAAGATAAAACTCAGCCAGAAGCTCGATTTATTTCATCCGAACAAAAACAAGATAAGGCAAGTCCGTCCCCAACTGACCGAGTTCAGCCCACTAAAACTTCTTTACCCGGGTCTTTCCTGGTCAAAATGATGGAAAAAGTTAAAGGGATGACTTCAAGACAACCTCGAATTCAAAGTACCGTTTTAGTTAAAATTGAGGGCCTTGAAAGTGATAGCGCCCTAATTACTTTGGGCCGATGCTGCCAACCGATAAAGGGAGAACCAATCATTGGCTACATTACTCAAGGCAAAGGAATTACCGTCCACGCGCTCCGCTGTCCATTGGTCGCGAAAGAAATCTTGGCCTCGGAAAGAATGGTTGAGGCTTCCTGGGATCCAACCTCTCAGGGTTCATTCCGAGCATCCCTCCGCATCTTGAGTCTTGATTCGCCTGGCGTTTTAGCTAAGGTGGCTTCAGCTATTGCTGAATTAAATGGCAATATAACTCGGGCTGATATTAAAACCTTTGCTGAAGGTCAGGCCAGAATTGATTTAGGATTGACAATTCGTGACTTGGCCCAACTCGAAACGATTATTAAAAAATTAACTAATTTAAAAGAAGTCAATTCTGTTGAAAGATTATAACAATTAGATAGCTTTTTCCACCCTCCCTGAACGAAGGCAACGGGTACAAATCCAGAGATAGCGATGTCCACCATTATTTTTTATCTTAACCCTCTGAAGATTAGGCTTCCATTTTCGGCTAGTGACTCGATGAGAGTGACTAATACTTCGCCCAAAAACAGGTCCACGTAAACATATTTCACAAACCTTTGGCATTTTGTCCTTCCTAGAAAAAACTTAGAACAAAAAAATATAGCAAAAAAGGCCTCCCTTTTCCATCTTTCGCTCGTTTAACCTTATCACGGCTGATACCGATTAATAATTAATTGAATATCAAGTAAAACTTCTAGCCTAGCTGACGCCGTCTTTTGAAGGCAAGCAATGTATTTTGCATGAGCATGGCCACCGTTAACGGACCAACACCTCCTGGAACAGGAGTATAAAAGGAAGCTTTTTCCCGAGCGGCAGGATGAACGTCACCCACTATGGTATAACCTTTTTCCTGCAAATCCTGCCGCTTTTTTGGGTCATCGCCAAAGATTTTCTCAATAAAACTAGCCTCAGAAACATAATTAATACCGACATCGACGACTACAGCTCCCTCTTTGACCAATTCAGGTTGAACATAGGCTGGACGCCCCATAGCCGCGACTAGAATATCAGCTCTAGAGGCAATTCCAGCTAAATTTCGAGTCCGAGAATGGCAGATAGTGACCGTGCTATTTTCATTGATGAACATAGCTGCAAGGGGCTTACCCACAATTAAACTTCGACCAATTATAACCACCTCCTGGCCCTCAAGGGAAACACCATAAAATTTTAGAAGCTCAATGATGCCAGCCGGCGTACAGGGTCTAAGCCCTTCTTCATTCATAAAGAGTCGGCCTAGATTAAGGGGATGAAAGCCATCAACATCTTTTTCAGGGGAAATGGCTTCGATTACTCGATTTGTTTCGAACTTTGGGGGCAGAGGCAATTGAACGAGGAGCCCATCAATTTCGGGAGCTTCATTTAAAATCCGAAGCTGATCAATCAATTCTTCTTGACTTAAACTTTGTGGGAACCGACGTATTTCAGAGACAATTCCCAAAGACTGAGCAGTTTTTTCCTTAGTTCTTAAATAAATCTCCGAGGCTTTATTTTCGCCCACCAAGATTCCAACCAATTTAGGAACCTGGCCTGATTCCGCCTGCAGTCGCCTAACTTCGGCTTTGACCTCAGCCTTAATTTTTTCAGCCAACGTCTTCCCTTCCATGACCTGAGCCATTTTTTACCTCCTTTTTGAGCTTTTTATCAATTCAGCCCTTCGAAAATCAAGCAAAGAAATTATATCTTTTTTGATTGATTAAAAACACCTTTTCTCTGTTGTTTAAACCCAATATTCTCTAAAATTATTTTTAATTAATCTGGAAGCAATTTCTGGTATAATAAAAATTGATAAACAAAAAAGAATCGTGAGAAAAAAGCACAGCTCATTTTATAATCTTAGCTTGGCGTTTTTACTATTAGGTTTTGCTTCATTCTTTCTGACTCATTATAGCTGTGCGTCTCGAGGGGAAATTAATCATCTCCGCTTAGGCGTCTGGGCCGCCGAGCAAGACCTTTGGGATGAAGCCATTTATCGTTGGCAAAAGGCTCTGGAGAAGGAGCCTCAATCAGCTATCCTTTATAACAATTTGGCTGTAGCTTATGAAAAAAAAGGCTGGTGGGAAAAAGCAAAGGAAGCCTATGAAACCGCTTTAAAATTGGCGCCGGAAAACAAATACATCCACGCTAATTATAAATCCTTCCAGGAAAATCTTAAATTCCAAAAATTCCCCGAAAAAAAGGAAGAAAAAAAACAAGAAAAGGCGCGTTAAGAATGACATCTTTAAAATATTTAAGCTTAATGGCTCTGCTTTTTTTCACTGGTTGCGCAACTGAAATGCACCAAAAAATCAAACTTGACCTACCTGCGTATTCCCCCATCAAAATAGAAGAATACAAAGAGCTTATTTTTGTTCCCTTTTTTATTATGACAGAATCAACCCGACCAAGTTCAGCCTCTGAACAAAATCCAGTCAAGCTAGAGCTAGAGAAGGAAAAATCAGAAACAAAGGCTGAGCAAGGACCATCTAGAGAAGAGCAAAAGAAAACTATATCCCCGATTGAGGTCCAAAGAGAAATAATGAAATATTTTGTTAGTGAGTTTAGTCGTCGATTTAAAGGAGAAATTCGCCAGGAAACCCAAGCTTTGACTTCCCCGGAAGCCCTCCGTTCTCCTGAATATTGGATTTCCCTGGTCAATAACGCCCAAGCTAGCTTAATTTTCACTGGCCAGGCCAATTTTAAGGCCGAAATTCGGAAAGCGATTCTTTATCGGTCCAGTCCTTCTCGGGCTGATCAATCGGAGGAAGATTTATTTGGACCAGAAAAAAAGTTGGAAGCCCGCCATGTTTTCACCCTTGATCTCCAGTTGGCCTTGATCAAGGCGGCGACTGGAGAAATTGTCCTTGAAAGAAGTTTTAAAGAGACCAAAATGACCCCGGATTTGAATTATCCCGCCCACTTTGCTCTTTATGAACTTATGCAACGAGTAAAGCTTATTCTTTTCCGTCAAATTTTTGGGGAGGAACGACCCCAGGAACGTTATTTGCTTATAAAATAATATTTAAGGAAGGGCAATGAAGCGATTCAATCTTGTCTTTATCCTAATTCCCACTTTAAGCCTCTTCTTATCACTCCCAGCTTTTACATACCCTTTTCCTAGGCGCTCCTGGCCTGGACTGCTCTTCCGCCCTGTTTTAGGTCAACAACTCTATTATCCTTATTACGGCAAAAATAAAATTAACTATGAGGATTTTAAATGGAAAGTTTATAAAACAGACAATTTCATTATTTATTTTTATGTTAACGAGCTAGACTTGGTCTCTACCTTAGCTACTGCGGCTGAAAGGGCCTATTTTCGCGTTTCGGAAATCTTAAAACATAAACTTAGTCAACCCACTCCCCTCATTTATTATCGAACTTACACTGATTTCGAACAAACCAATCTTTTTCAAGTTTCTGAAGGCGTTCTTGGGGTCAGCGAACCCGTTCTTCATCGCATTGCCCTTCATGGTGATATGCCCTCTGATGAACTGTTAGATTTGGTTGTTCACGAATTAACTCATATTTTTCAGTTTGATCTCCTCTGGGGAAGGCCGTTGGCCCCTATTTATACCGTAATCCAGCCGCCTTTATGGGTTTTTGAAGGTTTAAGTGAATACCTCACCGGAAGATGGTCACCTTGGTCAGCTCTTATTGTTCGCGATGCTGTTCTCAACGATCGCATCCCCGAACTTACCGAAAATGGTGAGCTTCTCTCTCGTTATCCTTTACCTAGAGACCCAGCTTATGATTTCGGCCATGCCCTTTACGAATTTATTGAACATCGATTCGGCCGAAGCGGTATTCGTGAATTTTGGTCCAGCCTAAAAAATTTGCCCGCCGTGGCCATCTCTAGACCCGAAATTACTAAAAGAAGCTTTAATCTTAAAACCAAAGAATTCAATCAGGCCTTCAAACGGTATTTGCGAGAAAGGACCAAACCCTTTTTAACTAGAGAAAACCCTGAAGACTACAGTATCACCCTTGGTCCTGAATTTCCCATGAATCCTTATTATTTTGCCTTCAGCCATGCCCTTTCGCCGTCCGGTGATATTGCCGCCACGATAACTTATAATGCTAAAGATGAAGATATCGATATCGTTCTAATCTCGACAAAGGATGGACGAGTTCTTAAAAATATAACTAAGGGTTACACCAGTCGCTATGAATATATTCGTTTTGAAGTTGATCCTTCCGCTGGACCTGGGTTGGCTTGGTCGCCCGATGGTGACTATCTAGCCTTTTTCGGCCGAGATGGACGACGCTATTCTCTGTTTATAGTTAATGCTTTCAAAGGAAATACTTTAAAAAAGATCGCTATTCCTTATGATCAACCAGCTTCACCTTGTTTTGACCCTAATGGTAAAAGCTTGCTCTTTACGGCTTTTGAACGGGGATGGCGCGATATTTTTCGCTTAGACCTTAATTCAGGCGAGCTGGTCAACCTTACTCAAGATGCTCATTATGAGAAAGCTCCATCTATATCGCCAGATGGTCAATGGCTCGCTTTTACCCTGCGGGAAGATGGTTTTGATCATATCTATATCGCCCCTCTTCACAATCTCCGCGAGCGACGCCAGCTAACCTCTGGCTCCTGGAACGCCATCACCCCAGTTTTTTCTCCCCAGGGAGATAAAATTTATTTTGCCGGTGACCAAAGAGAGGCTTACAACCTTTATGTCTATGACCTTAAAACATCAACTATGCATCGATTGACTGATGTTCGCACCGGCAATTTCTTCCCTTACCCCATAAAAAATGATCCAAAAAAGCTTGTCTTTGCCTCTTTTAATAAAGGTTCCTTTCAGCTTTTCAAATCAGAATTCGCTCTAGGGTCAGAAGAATCACCTTCTGGAAAAAATAGGCAGTCAGCCCAAGATGAAGGACCACCGCGGCTTATGGCTTCTCTTTTTGAAGAAGAAAGTTTAGTCCAAAAGGAAGCGGCCATAAGAGTAGAAATTGATCCGACCAAGATTCAACCTTATGAAGGCCTAGAAAAACTTGTACTTACTGAACGACCACCAATTGATGCGGCTGTTTCGACTGATGGCTCTGTCTATGGTGGTTCAGTCATTACCCTTTCTGACATGTTAGCTGATCATACTTTTCTTTTTATGGCTACTCAAGTAAGAAGTTTTCGCTCCTACTTTATTGGTTACTTAAATCAAAAAAGACGCCTCCAATTTCTTACCATGGCCTACGATTACACTGAATATTATTACACGCCCTATGATTATCTTGATCCTAGCCTATATTATTATGATTATCTAACCTATCAAGATGCGATGGCCACAAGACAGATTACAGCGGCCGAATTTGCTGGCTATTATCCCTTAAATCGTTATCATCGATTAGAATTCAGCCTTGGAGCCTATCATTTTGAAGAAAACTACCTCGATCCCTTTACCCTTCGTTTTTTCAGTCCTGGGGTTTATGGCCTTTTTTGGAATGGCAATCTTCTTCAAGCCTCTCTTTCTTTGATTGGAGAAACCACCTTTTTTAAAGCCTATGGTCCGGCCAGTGGCTATACCTACCGTTTTACCCTAAACCAGGCCTTACCTATTTCCTCGGCCTTTTTTAGCCATACTACTATCCAAGCTGACTTGAGAAAGTATTTTTATTTAGGTGAGGATATCATTATCGCCTTACGATGGGAAGGTTTTATGAGCCGTGGTCGCGATCCTTGGGTTTTTTACTACGGCGGTAATAATCAGGTTAGGTCAGCCAATTTTTATAATCTTATCGCTACTGAAGGCTGGTATTTCAATGCCGAACTTCGCTTTCCTCTTATCAATGCTGCCTCAACTATTTTAGGCCAGATTGGGCCAGTTAGAGGAGTGTTTTTCTTTGATTTAACTCGATCCAAAGTCAAAGGTTTTCCGGCAAAGTTTTATCGTTATGAAGGGGACTATTTTTCGCCTATTATTTATGAATTTGAGGCCATTGGCTCTTACGGTTATGGTTTTCAGTTCTTTCTTCTTGGACTCCCTATTCATCTCGAGTTCGCTAAAAGACTGGAATTTCCCTCAATCCGTCGGCCATTTGACTTTTCGACTTATGGTTCTTTTGAAACTAAACTCTGGATAGGCTTTGATTTTTAGCTAAAAAAAAAGGCAAGTTGTTTTTTTAAAAAAATTTTTCTATTTTCTTTTTATTTCTTTATTTTCAATAAGTTAGAAAAAGATAAAAATTGACTCAACCCTTGAAATTGGTTTTTGTCGATGTTATATTCAAAAAGCTAATCCCGAATGAGTCCAATGATGGTGAGCGTTTCTTTTTCCACAACTGTGGAAAAATCTGTGGAAAAGTGTTAAAGAATCATGGAAGATTTGATTAAACCAAACCTGTGGACCAAAATTCTTGAAGTCCTAAAAGAAAAAATTGATGAAAACACTTTTGAGACTTGGTTTGAACCAACTTCTTACATCGGACAGGACAAAGATTGTTTATACGTAAAAGTTCCCAATGCCTATTTTCGTGATTGGCTTTCCTTTCATTACACTGAAATAATAAACGAGTGTACAAGAGAATTATTTGGTCAAACTTTTGATATTAAATATATCTTCGATGAAACTCCTAGTCCTTTTATGCGCGGCTCGCCTGACCAAAGGAAAACTGAATGTGGACCTCTTCATAACCCTAATTTAAATCCAAATTATACTTTTGATACTTTCGTTGTTGGTAGTTGTAATCAATTTGCTCACGCTGCGGCTTTAGCGGTTGCCAAGAATCCAGCCAAAGCTTATAACCCTCTTTTTATTTATGGGGGTGCTGGGTTAGGCAAAACCCATTTGATGAATGCGATTGGCCACTATGCCCTTAAAAAACACCATAAACTTAAAATACTTTATGTAACGACAGAAAAATTTATGAATGATTTAATTAATCATCTTCAATATGGCAAAATTCTAGAATTTCGTCAAAAATATCGTAGTGTTGATCTCCTTCTTATGGATGATATTCATTATTTATCTGGACGAGAGAGAACAAAAGAAGAATTTTTCCACACTTTTAATCATCTTTATGATAATCAAAAACAGATTGTTATTTCCTCCGATTGTCCTCCCAAGGATATTCCCAATCTTGAAGAACGTTTTAGCTCCCGTTTTGAATGGGGTTTAATTGCTGACCTTAAGCCGCCCGATATAGAAACAAGAATAGCCATTCTTCAGAAGAAAGCTGAAATTGAAGGAATAACTTTACCTGAATGTGTTGCCCTCTTTATTGCTGACAAGGTTCATTCAAACATTAGAGAACTAGAAGGATATTTAAGACGAATCATCGCGTATGCTTCGCTTAAAGGCGTAAAAATTGATTTAGAATTAGCTCAAGAAGCCTTAAAAGGACTTTTAGACACAACTAACTCGCCGATAACTGTTGAAAAAATAATTAACGTTGTTTGCCATTATTTTAAAATTAAGCCCAATCAGCTAAAATCAAAAAACAATTCACCAAAGATCGCTTTTCCCCGCCAGATAGCCATGTATTTGGCCAAAGAAGTAGCTAAATTAAGCCTTCCTGAAATCGGTCGAAAAATAGGTGGAAAACATCATACCACTGTTCTCCATAGTATTAGGAAAATAGAAAAATTAAGACGACGAAACCCTGAATTCAACAAAGAAATCAACAACCTGATTTTAAGGTTGCAATAGAAAAAACAAGAAGATAGAAGAAATTTTAACAATTAGCGTTGATTTTATTATTATTATCATTTAAGCTCTATATTAATAATTAGAAAGAAGAAAAATAAAGGTGATCAAATGAGATTTAAAGTTTTAAGAGAAAAAATATTAGATGAATTGCAGTTACTTCAAGGAGTTGTGGAAAAAAGAACCACTATGCCGATTTTAGCTAATATCCTTATTGAAGCTAAAGAAAACCAAATAGAAATGACCGGAACCGACCTTGAAGTCGGTTTTAAAACAAAAGTCGAGGCGGAGGTTGAAGAAGAAGGAGCCTTAACTATCTCAGGTAAGAGACTTTTTGATATCGTTAAGTTACTTCCTGAAGAACAAAAAATATCTTTTATCGAAAAAAATGACTTAGTGATGGAAATTAAATGTGGAAAAAGCCAATTTAAAGTTCTTTGCATGACTAAAGAAGATTATCCCCTCATTCCTGAAGCAAAATTTGAAAAGAAGATTATTCTTCCGCTTGAAAAATTTAAAGAAATGATTGATCGCGTCTATTATGCTATTGCTCAGGAACAAAGATATTATCTCAATGGAGCTTTATTTATTGTCAAAAATAAAAAAATAGATCTCGTCAGCACTGATGGTCATCGCTTAGCCTATACCTCGGAAGAATTACCCGAACTTGATTATAAAAATGAAATAAGAGTTATAATCGCCAAAAAAACTTTAGCTGAATTAAGAAAATTAAATGATACTTATTTAGATTTTGATTTAGATGAAAATAATCTTTTTTTCCGGTCAGGTCAGAGGATTCTTATTTCTAGATTAATTGAAACTAAATTTCCTAACTTTGAGGCGGTTATACCTAAAAATAATCCTGTTGTTCTTTTTATTAATAAAGAAGCTTTTATTAACGCTATTCGACGAGTTGCTCTGATTACGACTGAAAGAGCTAAAGCTATAAAACTTGAGATTGAAGGTGAAAGCTTAAAGCTCTTCTCCTCCAATCCTGAAATAGGAGAGGCAAGAGATGAAATTGAAATTGAGCATCATGGACCTAATCTCGAAATAGGCTTTAATTCCCAATACTTACTTGACTTTTTGACGAACGTAGATTCTTCAAGGATAAAATTTGAACTCAAGGATGAAAATAGTGCGGCTTTAATGACCCCTGAAAATATGGAAGGCAGTCAATATCTTTATGTCTTAATGCCCATGAAATTTTAGCCTAAAATAAGAGATTATTAGGGAAGTTTAATCAAGTGGTTGAAAAGGAAATCTTTTGCCAGCCATCAGGATAAAGCCATTTTCATCCACGATAATTGCTCCATAGTCAGGATATTTCGCCAAAAGAGAATCAGGGTCAGGCAGGACAAAAATAGCAGTAGCTAAGGCATCACAAATTGTTGTTTTTGGACCAATAACTGTTACACTCTGCTTACCTCGGGCTGGGTATCCAGTCTGAGGATTAAAAATATGATGATACCGCTGGCCTTGGACTTCGAAAAAACGCTGGTAATCGCCTGAAGTCGCTACGGCTAGATCGGAAATTTCAATAACGCCCAAAAAGCCTGAGCGTCGTGGATGCTTTAGGCCAATTCTCCAGGCTTTATTTTCCGGATTTTTTCCCCAACAGATTAAATCACCGCCAGCATTAATAAAGCCTTGATTTATTCCAATTTCCTTTAGAGCTAAAAAAGCTTGGTCGACTCCCCATCCTTTAGCAATTCCCCCCCAATCGAGGATTATTCCCTCAGGAATGTTTAAAGAGGTTTCCTCTTCCTTGATCTTATCCATCCCGACGAATTTTAAAGCGCGAGTAATTTCTTCCTTTTCAGGGAGGCGATAGCTTTTCGAGCGAAATCCCCAGATTTCAGCCAAAATACCGACCGTTAAATCAAAGGCCCCTTCTGAATCTTCATAGATTTTCTTAGCCGAAAGAAAAAGTTGGCGAACTTCTGGCGATTGAAAGTCTTTGGATTTCGGAGAAAAAAGTTTCTCCGTTTTAGTAAAAATCTCTCTGACCGTAGTTAGAGCAGTTGCATATTGATTCTTTGCCACATAAATCTTAAG
>JAOAFQ010000025.1 GCA_026416195.1 Candidatus Aminicenantota bacterium
AAAAGGCAAAAGAATTTCGTAGAGATTTTCTTGTGAGGTAAGAAATCCAATTTCGTATAGATTTACACTTCGGCAATTTGCCAACTTGACGCTTTCTAATCTTCCAATCTATACTTTTAATAGATGCGATTAGGAGATCTAATTCTTAAAACCTATTTGAAAATTTGAAATTGATAATCGGGGAGATGCCAGGGAAGAAAGTTACTATTCAACACTGGAAAGTCTTTTTAAAGATTATATTAATTCTACTGGCAAATCTGACATCAAAATAACCATTCTTCCTAAGAAGACTGAAGCTGGCAACCCTGATTTCAGGGTTTGGGATGGAAAACAGCATATTGTCGGCTATATCGAAACTAAGGCCCCGACGACAAAAAATTTAGATTAAATTGAGGAAAGTGACCAACTTAAACGCTACCTCCATACTTTTCCCAATGTTATTTTGACGAATTTCTTTGAATTTCGGCTATACCGAAACGGCACCTTAATAGATTCAGTTCAGATAGCCAGACCATTCATTGTCCATAAGCTAAAGACAATCCCCCCTGTCGAAAATGAAACTAAATTTTTTGAGCTTCTGGAAAAATTTCTTTCTTTTTCTCTGCCTAAGGTCTATGACGCCAAAGCCCTGGCCGTCGAGTTAGCCAAGAGAACGAAGTTTTTACGAGAGGTGGTTATCGAACAGCTCCAAGAGGAGGCCGGCAAGCCCGGAGGACTCCTCACCGGATTTTATGAGGCCTTTCGCCAATTTCTTATAGGAGGACTTTCCCAAAAAGATTTCGCCGATCTATATTCTCAAACCGTTACTTATGGACTATTTGTGGCTCGGACTCGCTAGCAAAACAGCTTTAACCGAAAGCTTGCTTACGACAATATTCCTCAAACTATAGGTATATTAAGAGACCTCTTCCAATTTATCTCTCTTGGGACACCTCCTCCCCAAATGGAATGGATCATAGACGATATTTCTGAGGTTTTGGCTGTGACCGATGTTAAAAAAATCCTTCACGACTATTTCCATGAAGGCAAGGGCAAAGACCCTATCGTCCATTTCTATGAAACCTTTTTGGCTGAATATGACCCGAAAACCCGAGAAAAAAGGGGCGTCTATTACACTCCTGAGCCAGTTGTTTCTTATATCGTTCGCTCTATTCATCGTATCTTAAAGGAGCATTTTAACAGACCAGATGGATTGGCAAGTGAAACTGTTACTGTGCTGGATCCGGCCGCTGGAACGCTCACCTTCCTGGCTGAAGCAGCAAAATTGGCAATAGAAGAATTTATTTCCCGGTATGGAGAGGGAGGCAAAGCCAATTTCATTAGAGAGCATATTCTTAAGAATTATTATGCCTTTGAGTTAATGATGGCTCCTTATGCTGTAGGACATTTAAAAATGTCTTTTCTCCTTGAAGAATTAGGATATAAGCTTGAAAAGCAAGACCGGTTCAAGCTTTATTTAACTAATACCTTAGAGATGGAAGAATTGGCTCAATCTGAACTTCCAGGAATGGTCTCTCTTTCCGAAGAATCTCATTTCGCCGGAATGGTCAAGAAAGAAACATCTATTCTGGTTATCCTGGGTAACCCGCCCTATGCAGGAAATTCAGCCAATAAAGGAAAATGGATTGAC
>JAOAFQ010000036.1 GCA_026416195.1 Candidatus Aminicenantota bacterium
CCTCTCAGATAAAAGGGAGGACACTATGTCCTATGGGCGATGCAGCAGCGTTGCCTATTCTGGCGATAGTTAGGAAATTCAAACAAGAATTAGAGTCGATGCTTTCTTAAAAGACCTAAGAGGCAAGAAATGCCCAAGATACTTATTGATGGCCGGACGATTGAGGTAATTGAAGGAACAACAATCCTCAAGGCGGCTGGTCAAGTTGGTATTCAAATTCCCCATCTCTGTTATCATCCAGCTTTTGCTCCTGAAGGTAGCTGTCGACTATGTCTGGTAGAGATTGAAGGCGCGCCCAAACTTGAGCTCGCATGCGCAACCGTGGTCCGGGATGGGATGGTTGTGAGAACTCAAAGTGAGAAAGTTATTGAGGCTCGACGCTCTGTCCTTGAATTTTTGCTAGCTGAACATCCGCTGGATTGTCCCATTTGTGACAAAGCAGGCGAATGTAAACTCCAAGATTATTATGAAGCTTATGGTCTCTTCGAAAGTCGTTTTAACGAAACTAAGGAAAAAAGAGACAAACTTGTGCGAATAGGACCAAATCTGATCTTAGATCGGGAAAGATGTATCCAATGTACTCGTTGTGTTCGTTTTCTTTTAGAATTTACCAAAACTGGCGAGCTTGGAGTTTTCGAAAGAGGAATAAAATCAGTAATCGGCTTTTATGAGGGTGAACCCGTAAATAATAATTATTCCGGTAATTTGGCTGAGCTCTGTCCAGTTGGTGCCATTACCGATCTTGATTTTCGTTTTAAAACCCGCACTTGGTTTTTAGAAAGACGACCTTCAATTTGTCCCTTATGTAGTCGAGGATGTAATATTTATCTTGAATTTCATAAAGGCTTAGCTAGAATCGATTTAAAGCAGAGAGTTTATCGCATTCGCAGTCGAGAAAATCCTTATATTAATAGTTATTGGATTTGCGACCTGGGTCGCTATTCTTATCATGATCTTGATGAAAATAGAATAGCCTATCCATTTCAGATAATTAAAGGTCAGAAAACAAAACTTAGCTGGGGAAAAATATACCTAATTTTGGTTGAAAAAATAAAAAAATTAATAATAAAGAAAAAAACATCAAGAATAGTGATTGTTTTAACTTCAGCCTTAACCAATGAAGAATTTTTTATTATAAAAAAGCTTTTTGTTGAAGAATTAAAGGTAAATCGAATTATTTTCTGTGATCCCCCAGATGAAAACGGGGATAATTTGCTTCTAACAGCTGAACGAGTTCCGAATCGTCGAGGAGCTTTGGATATGGGTTTTAATCTTAAGATAGGAGAAGAAGTCTTAAATCAAGATAAAATTGATTTATTGATTATTTTGGCTAGCCATTTATCTAATAAAATGGTCTTAAATTGGTTGAACTCAATGGCCTGTAACATTGAAACTAAATTTCTATTGTCTTGTCATGAGTCAAAATTGAATGAATTAGTTGATATTGTTGTTCCAGTGACTGTTTCTGCTGAAAAAGAAGGCTCTTTTACCAATATAGATGGAAAAATTCAAAAATTTGAGGCTGCCCTTGAACCTTGGCGAGAAAGTCGACCGGAATGGAAGATTTTAGTCGACTTAGCCAGAAATATTCCACTTAATTTCCATTATTTTAGCCGATTTAATTCAGTTAAGGCCATCAGAGAGGCGATGGCTGAAGAAAAAATATATTTTAGAGAAATCCATGGGGATTGATTGGCTCATTGTCTTAATTAAAATTATTTTTGGTTTGGTTTGGTTTCTAACTTTGACGCTTTATTTAACTTGGGTTGAGAGAAAAGAAAGTGCAGTTATTCAAGATAGAATTGGGGCTAATCGAGCGGAAATTCTTGGATTAAGAGTCTTGGGTTTGTTTCAGCCTTTTGCTGATGCTATCAAAATGATTTTTAAAGAGGACTTTGTTCCTTCTTTTGCTAATCGTTTTCTTCACACCTTGGCTCCTTTTTTAAGCTTTTTTTTCGTGGCTGTGACCATTTCAGCTATCCCCTTCGGAGACAAAATCCAGATCGCCGGTCGGGAAATAAGTCTGCAGATTCTGAATGCCAACGTAACTCTCCTTTTTGTTCTCGCTATGCTTTCCTTAGCTATTTATGGCATAGTTCTGGGTGGCTGGGCTTCACGAAATCGATATACCTTACTTGGAGGAATGAGGGGCGCTGCCCAGCTTATTTCCTATGAAGTAGCTCTAGGGCTTTCTTTGGTAGGGGTTATCATGGTTTTTCCCTCTCTTAATCTTCAAGATATAGTTTATGAACAAGGCGAACTTCTTTTTGGTTGGCTTCCTAAGTGGGGAATTTTCCTTCAGCCTCTAGCTTTTCTTATTTTTCTTTTTGCTGCTTTGGCCGAAACGAAAAGAGTTCCTTTTGATCTCCCTGAAGGTGAGTCTGAGATTATTGGTTTTTTCACGGAATATAGTGGTCTCAAGTGGGGCATGTTTATGATGACTGACTTCATGGAAATTATTATTGTTTCCTGTTTGCTAACAACGCTTTTTTTTGGTGGCTGGCAAGTACCTTGGCTTGGACCTGATGGTTTTCATTTTCCCTGGGGCTGGGATTGGTTTCTACCTCGGTGGCTTGTTGTTCTCTTGCAAGTGGGTGCCTTCAATCTTAAAGTTTTCTTTTTTTGTTGGTTCCAAGTTCTGGTCCGATGGACTTATCCCCGTTTCCGATACGACCAAGTAATGGATTTTGGGTGGAAACTATTAATTCCTTTAAGCTTAATAAATATAATGGCGACTGGAATAATAATGAGTGTTCTCCAATGATGAAATTGCTTGGTTATTTCTTTGAGATTATTCGAGGTAGCTGGATTACCTGTCGTCATTTCGTCGTTAATATGTGGTTCCATACTCTTAAAGTTCTGGGCATAAGAACGAAACGTCGCGGTGCTGTGACTATTCAATATCCTGAGGAGAAAAAAGAGATAGCTCCTCGACACCGAAGTTTGCACCGCTTAATGACCCGAGAAGATGGTCGTCCAAGGTGTGTCGTCTGTATGTTATGTATGACCGTCTGTCCTTCTGAATGTATATATATTGAAGCCGCCGAGGATTCTGATCCTGAAATTCAAAAATACCCCAAAAAGTTCATCATCGATTTAAGCCGGTGCTGCTTCTGCGGTTTTTGTGTCGAAGCTTGCCCGGAAGATGCCATTCGCATGGATACAGGGAAAATTGACCTAGCCACTTATTCTCGTGAAAATCTTATTTATGACCTCAATCGGTTGGTTGGTTGATGGTCGAGCCCCTCGTTTCTGACAACTTCGAAATTTGGGCCTTGAGAGAGGGGTATTTTTATCTTGATGGTGGCACGATGTTTGGCATAGTTCCCAAAATAATCTGGGAAAAAAAGGCCCCGGCGGATCGCTTAAACCGGATCTGTTTGGCTACAAATTTTTTATTAATTCGAACTCCTAAAGGAAATATTCTTGTAGAGACTGGTCTCGGAGAAAATTGGCCAGCCAAGTTTCGGGAAATTTATGCCATAGATCTTACTCCTGGTCTTAAAAGGGCTTTAAAAGAAGTTGGCATAGGACCAGAGGATATAAATTTTGTCATAAATACCCATCTCCATTTTGATCACTGTGGCCATAATACAGAAAAAAGAGGCGATGACTTCCTGCCTACCTTTCCCCGAGCTCTTTATTTAATCCAAAAAGGAGAGTGGGAAGCAGCCTTAAATCCAAATGAAAGAGATAAATCAAGCTATCTTGAGGCTAATTTTCTTCCTTTGATGAAAGCTGGTCAGGTTGAGCTGATTGAGGGAGATAAAGAAATAATGCCAGGCGTTAAAATTGTTTTAACTCCAGGCCATACCGCCTTCCATCAAAGTGTTCTGATTTCAGATGGGACAAAAGAAATCTTTTTTGCCGGTGACTTAGTGCCAACATCAGCTCATATTGGTCTTTCATATATAATGAGCTACGATCTTTTTCCTACCGAAACTTTGAAAACTAAGAAGTGGTGGCTCAACCAAGCAGTGGAAAAAAATTGGATTGTGGCCTATGTTCATGATCCTAGTTGCTTTTTCAGTTTAGTTAAGAAAGACAAAGATAAATTTGTGGTTGTTCCCTTTGAAGGTTTTTAGTCTTTATTAACTCAATACGGTATGAACTGTATAAAGTTTCAAGAAAGATGTTCAGGTTAGATAGCTTTAATTTTTTTTGCAAAAATGTTAGACTACGTTTCTTTAATTTAAAAAAAGCAATTATAAGGAGGATTAACAATGAAAGTAAAAGCAACCGTAGAGGAGCTGCTAGCTAAGGCCGAGCAGCCCTCAAAAGACGCTCTTCGTCTTCATCCTTTTTATCGAGGTAAAATTCAAGTTACCTTAAAATGCCGAATAAAAAGCTTCGATGATTTTGCTATTTGGTACACTCCAGGAGTTGCCGCACCCTGTAAAGAAATCGCTAAGGACAGGGAGAAAGTGTTCGACTACACCAATAAGGGAAATACTATTGCAGTTGTTACTGATGGCTCCAGAATTCTTGGTTTAGGTGATATTGGGCCAGAAGCTGGTCTTCCGGTTATGGAGGGTAAAGCCTTACTTTATAAATATCTCGGTGGGGTTGATGCCTTCCCAATATGTTTAGCGACTAAGGATCCTAATGAGTTCATTCAAGCTGTAAAATGGTTACAGCCAAGTTTTGGCGGAATTAATCTTGAGGATATCGAGCATCCGAAATGCTTTTATATTCTAGAAACATTGCGTCGAGAATGTGAAATCCCTGTTTGGCATGACGATCAGCAAGGAACAGCTTGTGTCACCCTAGCTGGTCTAATCAATGCGGTGAAAATTGTTGGTAAAAAGCTTGAAGACATCAAAGTGGCTTTGATTGGCGCTGGTGCTGCCAATGTGGCCATTGCTCGCCTTATAATTGCAGCCGGCGTTAATCCAGGGAATATTGTTGTGGTAGATTCTAGAGGTATTCTTCATAAAGATAGAGGAGATAGAGAAACTCTTCAAACTAAATATAAAGAAAAATGGGAACTTTGTCTTAAAACTAACGCTGAAGGAATCAAGGGTGATATTCCCGAAGCCATGCGAGGGGCTGACGTGTTAATTGCGGCTTCAAAGCCTGGCCCTGGAACTATCAAGAAAGAATGGGTTGCCTCAATGGCCAAGGACGCTATCGTCTTTGCTGAAGCTAATCCTGTTCCTGAAATTTGGCCCTGGGAAGCTAAAGAAGCTGGAGCTAGAATTGTCGCTACTGGGCGTTCTGACTTCCCCAATCAGATCAACAATTCCCTCGGCTTTCCTGGAATTTTCCGGGGAGCTCTCGATATTAGAGCGACCACTATCACTGATGAGATGTGTATTGCGGCAGCCCAGGAATTAGCCAAGGTGGCCGAAGATAAAGGGATTCATGAAGAATATATCATCCCAACGATGGATGAATGGGAAGTCTTTCCAAGAGAAGCGGTTGCTGTTGGAACTAAAGGAATTGAGCAAGGAGTCGCTAGAGTGAAATTACCAGCTGAAGTTCGCTATAAAATGGCTGAAGAAACGATAAGGAAAGCTCGAGAACAAGTTCAATTCCTGATGAAAGAAAACTTTATTGTTGACCCAGATGAGAGTTGAAAAGAAAAAGTAAATTTAAAAAGGACGAGCATCAATTAGCTGCAGATAATCAATTATAAAAAATATTTAAATTTAAAGGAAATTTTTTGAAATCTAAAAATGTTAAATTCTTAAAAAACAATCATCAATATTTTAAAAAAATTATCTAAAAAAAATTTCATCGAGGTTATAAATTTGACAAAGAGGGATCTTTATGATAATAATAGCCCAGGTTATTAATAAAATATGGTTTTGGCTGAGGTAAAAAATGGAGCCTGAGTCAAGATCGACGGGGAAAGATGATTTAAACCCACCATAATTTCGACAAAATACCCCCCAGAAAATCCCTAGAGATAAAAATAAAAGGCCCTTTTCCATAGAAAGGAGGTGAGAATGAAAAGGGAAAATCAAAAAAGGGGTTATTAGGATGAAATTGAGAGAATTTATAAAGAAATTTAAAAGGAGGTAATGAAAATGAGAAAAATTAATTTGTTTTGGATGTTGGGCTTATTCTTAGCCTTTATTTTAGCTAGTTGCGCCAAGCCACCAACCCAAGAAATGGATGCGGCCAAAGCAGCCGTTGAAGCTTGCAAAACTGAGGGAGCAGATATTTATGCTAAGGATGAATTTAAAAAATTGAGCGATGATTTGCAGGCAGCTTTAGATCAAGTAACTGCTAAAAAATATAAGGAAGCTAAACAAGCGCTAATTAAGATTAAAGCTGATGCCGATGCTTTAAAAGCCACTATCCCAGCGAAAAAAGAGCAGGCCAAGAATGAAGCAATCGCCGCTCAACAAGAAGCTAGAGCCGCGCTTGATCAAGCTAAAGCCCTGTTGGAAAAAGCTCCCAAAGGCAAAGGAACAAAAGCTGACATTGAAGCTTTTACCGCTGACCTTAAAGGATTAGAAGATTCCTTCCCTGAAATCCAAGCGGCCATTGATAATGGAGACTTCTTTGGGGCTAAAGATAAAGCCGTGGCGATAAAAGATAAGGCTAATTCTATCGCTCAACAGATTCAGCAAGCTATTGAGAAAGTTCAAAAGAAAAAATAAGTCAGTTTAAGAGAAAGAGCCTAAAACTACCAGAGACGTGGAAGTAAGGGCGACAAAGGTCACGTTTGTTCTTCTTCTAATAGCGACCATCGCCTGTCGGGAGGCGCCAGTCCTTCCAGAAGCGGAAGCGGCCAAAAAGGTCGAACAACGCCTCTGGGAGGCTGGCGCCTCTATTTTTATTCCTATGGAGTACGAAATTTTCCGAAATTCCTTGAGGATAGCCCGAATTCGGGAAATTCATGAAAAAAATCGCTTTTTTTTATTCCGAAAATTAGATGGGATTAAGGCCGAATATCAGAGAATTTTGGCTCAAGGTGAAAAGCTTCTCCAAATTATTGAAGAAAGACGAGAAGAAAAAGAAACTGCCTTATTTTCGAGTCTTCAAGAGGTGGAAAATCTTCTCAGTCGACTTAGGGTTATCTGTCTTTCCATTAACGAGAGTCAGAGAATTCGTCAGAGGATAACTGGGGCGGAAGTACTAATAGCTGTTGCCCAACAAAAAATAGCGAAAAAAAAATATCAAGAAGCCGAGCAGAGTCTTTTTCTGGCCCGCCAACAAGCTGCCAGTGCTCGTCAGATCGTTATAAGATTATTCGAAAGATATGTTGATGAAAATTATCTCAATTTGTGGCAAAAGCTAGCTCAGGAAACTATTACTGATTCCAAGCGAGAAAAAAGCTTGGCCATCATTGTCGATAAGCTTGAAAGAAAACTAATTCTTTATTCCGGCGGTGAAATAAAATCAATCTATAATGTTGGCTTAGGCCGTTTTAGTTTAGCCGATAAGATTCATGCTGGAGATGAGGCAACCCCCGAGGGGAAATATAAAATTATAAAGAAGATTCCAACCAGTAAATACTATAAGGCTCTTCTTTTAAATTATCCTAATGAGGATGATTGGCGCCGCTTTGCCGAAATGAAGAAAAGAGGTCTAATCCCACCTCAGGTTGGAATTGGTGGCTTAATTGAAATTCATGGCGGTGGGCAAGATGGTTTAACTCATGGCTGTATTGCCATGGAGAACGAGGCTATCGACGAACTTTTTCGAATAGTTGAAGTCGGTACTCCCGTAACGATAGTGGGTACCCTTAAACGAGATTCTCTCATTCTCAAATTGGTTAAAGAGTTATAACAAAGTTAAGCTTGCTTTTTAAGGAAAAGTGAGGCAAGAAGAGAAGGGGGAACTAGAGGCCATAAATTCGGGCTTGGAGAAATGGAAATATCAGACGAAAAAATAAGGAATAGAGAAGAGGTGAGAGAGATAAATAAATCTAATCTGGAGTTCCAAGAGACCGTTAAAAAGCCTAAATTCAAGGGAAGGAAAACAATTTATCTTACCTTATATATCGCTGGTCTTTATTTAATTTTGAATATTATTGGTGTGATCCTTTTCTGGCCCAAAAATTTAAAAATAGAAGAGAGTGGCGAATTGAATCTCTCTCTCTTAGAGCGAGAGATTAGCCTTTTAGATAAAAGACTATCGTCCCAGCGACCAAAAGGAGTATATATTCTCATTGATAGCGGAGCTAATCGCCTTTTCCTAAAGAAAAACGATGATTTAATAAGGGAAGCGATCATTTCTTGTGGATCAGGAAGCATTTTAGAGGAACCAGGAGGGAAAAGACGTTGGGTTTTTGACACTCCTCGCGGTGAATTCACGATTAAATCGAAAATAGTTAATCCTGATTGGATAAAGCCAGATTGGGCGTTTATTGAAGAAGGTAAAGAGCCACCTAAAAACTGGAAAGAAAGAGTTGAATCGGGAGTTCTCGGAGATTATGCTCTTGGCTTTGGCCAAGGCTACTTCATTCATGGCACTTTATATACAAGACTTTTGGGTCGGAATGTAACTCATGGATGCATCCGCGTGGGTGACGAGGATCTAGAAATAGTTTATAAAAACACTCAGATAGGGACAAAAATTTATATATTCTAGATATTGTTTTTAGCCGATCAAAATAAAACAGCCTCAATGTTAAGGGTTATAGTAGGAAAGATGGGGAAATATTTGATTTCTACGCTTTTGCTATTTTTCCTGTTGATTGGTAATTTAAACTATTTTTGGGGCCAAGAAAAACAAAAAATATCCTGGCTGTTAATTAGAAGTCAGCTTCTAAAAGAAGAATTGGAACTTGCGTCCAAGCCTCAGCTTTATTTTATTTTTAATTTAGGAGAGAAAAAGTTGGCTCTAAAAGCCAGAGGTATGGTTCTTAAAGAATGGAAATTAGATGACGTAAGAAGATGGGGCTCACTTCCGGCGATTAAGGTTTTGACCCTTGAGAAAAAATCAGCTCTTTTCGCCCCTAAAAGAAAAAAAATAAAGCCTGGTGAATCTCAGAGTTCTGCTAATTTCGAGCTCGAAGCCTTAGAACTAAAAGATATGCCCACTATATATACGCTTAGGTTTAACTCTAGGCTAAAAATTTATGTAAGACCCAGTCAAAAAACTTTTTTGGGGTATCTAGCCAGCATGGGTTTCTTTTTTCGGTGGTATGGCTGGTTTCCTGTTCAAAATTTATTTTTGAAGATGTTTAAAAGGCCGATAATGCTTATCGAAATAAAAACTGCTTCTTTAGACGAGGCAAGGGCAATTTATTGGGCATTAATTGAAGGGATTAGAGGAATAATTTATTCCTTGCCAGGAAAGCAATAATTTCCTGCACCCCCTCTTTAACTCTGGGTAATAAACTTGAAGAAGGGGAAATTATGTCAAAATAAAAATATTGATTATAGCTATGTAAAAAATTAACTAAAATACTTGACAAATTTATGCTCAAGTTTTATTATAATATTGAATTTTTTTAGGAGGTAAAAAATGCCCAAAATTATAGGTATCGATTTAGGAACGACCAATTCTGTAGTGGCCGTTATGGAAGGTGACAAAGTCACCGTAATTGCTAACGAAGAGGGTGGTCGCACAACCCCTTCTGTGGTAGCTTTTACCTCTAAGGGGGAACGCTTGGTTGGTCAAGTAGCCAAGCGTCAGCGGGTGACTAACCCTGAAAATACAATATATTCCATAAAGCGATTCATGGGCCGGCGTTATAATGAGGTTCTAGAGGAGATCCGCCAGGTTCCCTTCAAAGTTGTTGAAGGTCCGAATGGTGATGCTTGGGTGGAAGTAATGGGGAAGCGTTATGCTCCTCCTGAGATCTCCGCGATGATCCTTCAGAAATTAAAAAAAGCAGCAGAAGATTATCTTGGGGAAAAGGTTGAAAAAGCAGTAATTACTGTGCCGGCTTACTTCAATGACGCTCAAAGAAAGGCAACTAAGGATGCTGGGCGAATTGCTGGCTTGGATGTTGTTCGGATTATTAATGAACCGACAGCGGCAGCCTTGGCTTATGGCATGGACAAAAAGAAAGATCAAATCATTGCCGTCTACGATTTTGGAGGTGGCACCTTTGATATTTCCATCTTGGAAGTTGGAGAAGGCGTAGTTGAAGTAAAAGCGACAGCGGGTGACACTCATCTAGGAGGTGATGACATTGATCAAAGGATTTTGGAGTGGATTGTTGCCGAATTTCGTAAGGAAACTGGAATTGACTTAACCAAAGATAAAATGGCCCTTCAGCGCCTGAAGGAGGCAGCCGAAAAAGCTAAAATGGAGCTTTCTACGCTGATGGAAACCGAAATCAATTTGCCCTTTATTACAGCTGATGCCTCTGGTCCCAAGCATTTGCTGATGAAACTCACCAGGGCTAAGCTCGAAGCTATGGTGGAAGATATTATTCAGCGGTCGATTCCTCCTTGCCGTCAAGCTCTTGAAGATGCCAAACTTCGTCCTGAAGATATTGATGAGGTAATTCTAGTTGGTGGACAAACTAGGATGCCTCGGATCCAACAAGTTGTTCGTGATTTCTTTGGTAAAGAGCCTCATAAGGGAGTTAATCCTGACGAGGTAGTGGCTGTGGGTGCGGCCATTCAAGGAGCCGTTCTTGCTGGTGAGGTCAAAGATGTGCTTCTCCTGGATGTTACTCCTCTTAGCTTGGGTATCGAAACTTTAGGCGGTGTCTTTACTCGGATGATTCCTCGTAATACCACTATTCCAACTCGTAAAACTGAAATTTTCACTACCGCCAGTGATAATCAAACAAGCGTTGAAATCCATATCCTCCAAGGAGAAAGAGAATTAGCCGCTTATAATCGTTCCCTCGGTCGCTTCCATTTAGATGGAATTCCACCTGCCCCTCGAGGTGTGCCCAAAATTGAAGTTACCTTTGATATCGACGCTAATGGCATTCTCCATGTTTCTGCCAAGGATTTGGCAACTGGTAAGCAACAAGCAATTACCATAACTGGCCACAGCGGCCTCGACGAGAAAGAAATTGAGAGGATGGTTAAAGAAGCTCAAGCTCATGAAGCAGAGGACAAGAAACGACGGGAGCTAATTGAAACCAAGAATCAGGCAGACCAAATGGTTTATAATATCGAGAAGCTATTGCGAGAAAACCGAGATAAGATTCCCGAAAGTGAAGCTCAACGAGTTCAAACCGAAATTGAAAACACCAAACGAGCGATAGAATCAGAGAATGTTGATCAGATTCGGCGAGCTATGGAAAACTTGGCGAGAGCTTCCCACAAACTGAGTGAGATAATGTATCAGCAAGCGACTAGATCTCAAGCAACTAATTATCAAAGCTCAAGTCATGGCTATTCGGCCTCTTCAAAGAAGCCCCATGAAGAAGAAGTCATTGACGCAGAAGTAGTGGACGACGATAAGAAAAATTAATTAGATTTTTTATCAGGTGAAAAAGGCTGATGGAGAAGGATTACTACCAAATTCTAGGTGTCCCTCGCCATGCAAGTCTGGCCGAGATAAAAAAGGCCTATCGAAAATTAGCAAGAAAATATCATCCCGATCTTAATCCGGGAGATAAAACAGCTGAAGCTAAATTTAAGGAAATTCAGGAAGCCTATTCAGTTTTAAGCGATCCTAAAAAAAGAGCCCAGTATGATCAATTTGGCTATGTTGGAAATGTTCCTCCTGGGGCAGAAGAGGCTTCAACCTTCTCTGGATTTGAAGGATTTGATTTTTCAGATTATGGTTCAGCTACCTTTCGAGATATCTTTGAAAGCTTTTTTGGTGGTCGCGTGGCTCGACAAGCTACTGAACCAGAGAGAGGTGAGGATCTTCATTACACCATGAAACTTGGCTTTGAGGATGCCATTAACGGATTTAAAACAAAAATCAAATTAAATCGTCTGGTTGCTTGTTCAGCTTGCGGAGGCCGCGGTTTTATGGCCAATACGGGAGTTGATCGTTGTCCAAGCTGCCACGGTCGTGGGCGGACAACTATTCAGCGAGGCTTTATGCGCTTTTCAAGTGAATGCCCAACTTGTGGAGGAACTGGGCGGTTACCCGGGGCGATGTGCTCACGCTGTCATGGAGAAGGTCGAGTTCAAGATTCTGAAATCATCAATGTGCGAATTCCCGCCGGAGTTGACACTGGTTCTAAGGTCAGAATAGCTGGGAAGGGTAACGCTGGCCGTCGAGGTGGTCCGCCGGGCGATCTTTACATCTCCATTGAAGTGGCACCTCATTCATTCTTCCATCGAGAAGGAAACAACATTTACATCAAAGTACCAATAACAATTACCGAAGCTACCCTCGGTGCTAAAATTGAAGTCCCGACCATTTCTGGGAAAACCACAATTAGAATTCCCCCGGGAACCAAATCAGGGCAGAAGTTTAGAATCCGAGGAATGGGAATTCCAACCGCCGATGGTCGAGCCCGAGGTGATCAATATGTCGAGGTGAATATCGTCCCGCCACCCTTTCACGACCAGCGGGTAAGAGAACTAATGAAAGAATTAGAAAAGATTGTACCTGAAAATCCAAGAGAAAAAATGGGATTTAGTTAATATGGGTCGCAAAAGGATTAAGAAAGAAGATAAGCCTAAGTATTATCATATTAGCACTGTTTCTCGCATGTATAATCTTCACCCTCAGACGCTTCGTCTCTATGAGAGAGAAGGGTTAATCAAACCATCAAGGAGCCAAGGCAATACCAGGCTTTATACTGATGAAGATTTAAAGCAGCTTGAACTCATCTTAACCTTAGTCAGAGATTTAGGAGTAAATCTTGCCGGGGTGGAAGTCATCTTGAATTTACGTCGAAAGATTGAGAAAATGGAAGCTGAAGTAAATGAACTTTTGGAATTTATAAAAAAAGAATTTTTCGGAGGAAAAGAGGAAGAATTTGAAAAAAAGCGAAAAAGTCTAGTACCAGTTTCGTCGGCTTCACTTATTAAAGTAGAAAAACTGGAAAAAGTTGATGAGTCGTAATCATGACTGACAATGAATTCGTTAAATCTCGCTCCTTGCAGCAGTATCTGGAACAGATTTCTAAATTTCCCATTTTGACTGAGGAAGAAGAGAAAGAGCTTGGCTATCGCATCCAACAAGGAGACAAAGAGGCATTGCGTCGGTTAGTAGAATCCAACCTACGTTTTGTAGTCAGTTATGCCAAGAAATTCCGAGGAATGGGGCTAAGCTTGATGGATTTAATTCATGAAGGGAATTTAGGTTTGATTGAAGCAGCTAAAAGATTCGACCCGAATCGTAATGTTCGGTTCATTTCCTATGCAGTTTGGTGGATCCGGCAGGCCATTTTTCATGCCCTTTCCCAAAATACCCGATCCTTTCATTTACCCCAGAAGTTATCAGATCAAATCAGTTTAATGAAGCGCAAAGAAGCTGAACTCAAGGCTGAGCTTGGACGAGAGCCAACTAGAGATGAAATTGCTGAAGCGATGGGTATTTCCCCCCAGGAAGTGGATGATTATCGATTGCTCGATGAAAAGGGAATTTCCCTGAGTGACCAGTTACCAGATTCCGATCAGGAAGTTGAAGCGACGATTAAAGACGAAGCTGTGCCTTCTGTGGAATATCAAATAATAAAAAATGCCATTGAGCAACAAGTCAGAGAAATGTTGGATGAACTAGATGAAAAAGAAGCACTTGTGTTAAAATTGAGGTTCGGACTAGATGATAATCAACCAAGGACTCTTCAAGAAATTGGGAATATGCTTAACCTGACTAGGGAGAGAATTAGACAAATTGAGCTTAAGGCAAAACGTAAGTTAGCCCAATCACATAAATTGCAGCAACTCAGAGGTTACTTGAATTAAAAATAAAATGGCTGGTTAGACTAAAGCAGAGAGTTCTGAGTGAAAAAAGATTTTTTAATTAAGGGAAAAAGTGATTCTTATTAAGGTCGAGATAGCTAATGGCTGAGAAAGATAAAATCTGTCCCCGTTGTGAGGGTTCTGGTTGGATGCTAATCAGCGAAGGTGGTCGGACCATAGCAAAGAGATGTAGTTGTTTTTGGGAAAAGCAAATTCAACTTCTTCTTGAAAAAGCAGGCATTCCAAAGCGTTATCAAAATTGTACCTTTAAGAACTTTGAGGTTCATAATGATTCTCACAAGGATGCTCTCCGAATTTCCAAACAATTTGTAAAAAATTATCCAATTCAAGATGTCGGTTTGCTTTTTATCGGTCCTTGTGGAGTCGGAAAGACTCATCTGGCGGTAGCTATTATTCGAGAGTTGATCGAAAAAAAGGGTGTTCCTTGCGCCTTCTATGATTTTCGGGATTTAATCCGCCATATTCAAAGTACCTATGATCCTGAAGCTGACCTAACCACAAGCGAAGTGCTTGAGCCAGTACTTATGACTCCTGTAGTTGTCCTAGATGAGCTTGGCGCCAAGAGAACAACACCTTGGGTGGAAGAAACCATTTTTTATATTATCAATTATCGTTATAATGAAAAAAAACTTACAATTTTTACAACCAATTATCTCGATAAAAGAGAAGAAGATAAGAAGTCTGAATTTTATAAGAAAGGCGAAGATACTTTGATTGACCGAATTGGTGTGCGGCTTCATTCCCGTATCTATGAAATGTGTAAGATTGTTGAGCTGTGGGGTGAAGATTACCGAAAAATAGCCAAACAAGCCGGCTACCGATTTTGATTTAGAATGATTGTCTTTTTGCCTAGCCAATAATTGAGTTTTATCTTCGGCTATGCCTGTTTTGCTGGCTGATAAAAAGACCGTTTATCCTATCTAAGCTTGATTTTTTTAATCAATAATGATAAGAATAAAAGTGCTGCTCCGCGGTAGCTCAATCGGCAGAGCGGGTGGCTGTTAACCACTAGGTTGCAGGTTCGAGTCCTGCCCGCGGAGCCATTCAAATTTTATTTTTGGCCCCTCGCTCAAGATAGCGCATCGTTGAGGCTGTCCTCTTTGTAATTCTTACTTGAGGGAGAATTTTTTCCTTAATCTCAATTTATGATTCAAAGATTCCAAATTATCCCTTGTATCTATTCCAACATTATGGGTGGAATTCAATAATTTAGCTTGACTTTGCCAATTAGTTTAGGCATTTTAAAAGAGACTGGAAAAAATAAAGGAGGTAAAAGAAGATGAGCGAAGTTTTAACTAAATTAAGAGATTTACTTAAAGAGAATGAATATCGAAAACTCGAAAGAATAAAGAATAGAGAAGTTCACCGATTCATTCTTGAAGCCATTGAATTATGTCGACCTAAAGATGTTTTTATCTGTTCAGATACAGCGGATGAAATTGCTTACATAAAAAATATGGCCATTGTTTCTAGAGAAGAATCGGCGGCTTTGATTACTCCAGGACACACCTTTCATTTTGATGGAATAAATGATCAAGGAAGAGATAGAGGAGTAACTAAATTTCTAGTACCTAAAGGTGATAAATTATCAAAAAAACTTAATCAAATAGATCGAGATGAAGGCCTAAATGAGATTTTGGATTTACTTAAAAATTCAATGATAGATCGGACAATGATTATTAGGTTTTTGTCTTTAGGACCGGCTAATTCTTTGTTTTCTATTCCTTGTATGGAATGCACTGATAGTTGGTATGTGGCTCACTCGGTCAATTTGCTTTATAGAGAAGGGTATGAGATATTTTTAAACCTGGACGACAATGCTGAGATATTTAAGACGTTACATTCTTCTGGCGAGCTTGATGAAAATATGGTGAGTAAAAATTATGATAAAAAAAGAATTTATATCGATTATGTAACTAACACCGTATATAGCGTCAATACTCAGTATGCTGGCAACTCAGTCGGGTTTAAAAAACTTGCGCTAAGACTAGCCATAAGAAAAGCCCATAAAGAAGGCTGGCTGGCTGAACACTTTATGATTATGGGGGTAAAAGGTCCAAATAATAGAAAAACCTATTTTGCGGGAGCATTTCCTTCTGCTTGTGGTAAAACCTCCACCGCCATGCTTCCTGGGGAAACAATCTTGGCAGATGATCTTGCTTATGTCAGAAATGTTGATGGCAAATGTTATGCCGTTAATGTTGAGAAAGGAATTTTTGGAATCATCCAAGATGTAAATCCTAAGGATGATCCGTTAATATGGAATGTTTTAACCTCCCCAGGCGAAATTATTTTCAGCAACGTTTTAGTAAAAGATGGTCGGACATGGTGGTTAGGAATGGGATGTGAGTTGCCCAAGGAAGGAATAAACTTTAGTGGATTTTGGTATCAAGGGAAAAAAGATCAAAATGGAGAAGAAATCCCTCCTGCCCATAAAAATGCTAGATATACTGTTTCCCTTAGATCTTTGCCTAACTGCGATGAAGAACTAGATAATCCCAAAGGAGTCCAGATTTTGGGCATAATGTTTGGCGGCAGAGACTATCGAGGATATGTCCCGGTTCAACAAAGTTTCGATTGGCCTCATGGAGTGGTCGCTTTTGGGGCCGCCTTAGAGACTGAGACCACTTTTGCCATTGTTGGTGAAGAAGGTAAATATGAAATAAATATAATGAGCATCCAAGATTTTGTCTCTATTCCATTGGGAACTTATGTAAAAAATTATATAGAATTTGGTAAAAATTTAAATGAAAAGCCAGCTATTTTTGGCGCTAATTATTTCTTACGAGATTTACAAACCGGTGAATTTTTAACCTCACGTTTAGATAAACACGTATGGGTAAAATGGATGGAATTGAGAGTTCACAAAGATGTTAAAGCAAGAAAAGCGCCTACAGGTCTTATTCCAATATATGACGACTTGGTTGTTCTATTCAAATCAATTCTTAATAAAAATTATGCAAAAGAGGATTATATAAAGCAATTTACCATTCGGGTACCAGAAAATTTAGCCAAGATTGACCGAGTAGAAAAATTTTGGCAAATAGAAGAAAATACGCCCCAAGAAATTTATGATATTTTAGAAGCTCAAAAACAAAGATTACTTGAGGCTCAAAGAAAGTTTGGTGACTATATTTCCCCCGAAAATTTTGAGGTTGTAGAATAATCATTAATTATAACTTCACATTAGAGGCGAAAGAGGTAAGAAACTTTAAGAGTGAGCGAATGACCACCTTCTCGGCCAAATTCTTCGCGGCGTGAACTTCTTTTATAACAAAGCTGGATTACATTGCCCGCTCCAAAATAATAGCCTAAAAGAAAATCAAAGTTATATTGAGCCTCCCTTGTTTCGCCTAAAAGACGGGTAGTCAAAAAAAGATGACGAGTGATCTGAAAATGGAGAGAAGTGCCATAACTAATTCCATCAAATACTTTGACTTTAGTCTTTTCTAGGGTTTGCCGAATCCAATCGGCATTAAAGGAGAGCTCAAAATTACTCAAAGGCCTGAAAGCAAGGGAGGTTTCTATGGACATCTCATAACCAGGTTCAACCGCTGTAAATTCTTCGTTATAAATACCTTGTCTTTGCCAACGGCCTTCAATGCTTATTTCTTTGAGAAAACCGCCTCTTTCCCAACCAAAATCAAAGTGGCCACCATAGGTCTGGATAAAATCTCTCGTCCAGACTAGTTCACTCCTCTTGTTGTCCCCCATAATTTGATATCGGTTGCGACCTAAACTAATTCCTCCATGGGCATCAATTCGGTTAAAAAAATCGGTGAAAAACATAAAATCGTAAGAATTGCCGACAGTCTGTCCATGGGTATCTTGCAGAATTTGAGCAGTTAAATCAAAGCTAATTCTTTGTAAATGGCCTCGATTATACCGCCAAGCATAACCGACCATAAGTTCAGAGCTCTGAATATCAGTCTGAGTCAAAAATCCTGTCCTAAATTTAACATTTTTTTCAATACGCTGGAAATCAAAACTCAGTTGTAATCCAGCGTCTGGCTCTCTTTGGAACTGAAAAAGATAAAGACCATTGTTATTTTTTTCCCGATCATGATTGAAGGAGAAAGCTGTCGCCCCTCGGATGTAATAAAAATCCCAGAAATTAAAGCTATAATCCACGGCAAAATTTCGATTGTACTGACCTGGTTCTTCCATTCCAGTGTAATAAATACCAATTTGAGAATTTTGGAAAACATCTTTCTGGACACGTACGACGCTAAAGGTTCGATCGGGTCGATTTTCCTCGTCATTCAAAGCTCCAAGAAGGCCAAAAGAATAACCAGCACTTTTACCAGTAATTTTAGCCGCAAATTTAGGATTATTAATTCTTCGCGAATAAAAGAGGCTGGCATCGGTCCGCCAGAAAAAACCCCGCTCAGTAGCCAAACGAAAGTAAGTTCTTCCTTCAGTGAAAAAGGGACGATTTTCTCGGAAATAACGCTCATAAGGCGAAAGCTGATAAATGAAGGGATCAGATTCAACTTCGCTAAAATCAGGGCTGACAGTCATATCAAGATAAAGATTAGTAAGTAGGCCATATTTTACGTCAAGACCGAAGGCCACTTTGTCATCTCGTTCTCCATCCCAACGGGTTGATCTGATTCCTCCATAAGGAAAAAACTCCAAATTATGGCCAGGTTTTACCCCTTCTAACCCAACAATTTCCCCCATTTGTTGAAGAAGGGGACGATCCCTTTTAACGTCTGTCCAATAATCGGTCTCGTTAAGGCGATGAATATAACGCATGAAATTTACTCCCCAAACCTGGCTTTCGGCTGGGGAAGACCGCAAGGATTTAAAAGGGATGGCAATTTCCGCCGACCAGCCATAAGGCTGAAGTCTGGCCTCTGATTTCCAGATAGTTTCAACAGAGTTTTTTTGGACCCCTTTGGGATTTACAGTGAAAGAAATACTGGTTCGTTTGTCGTTGTAAGTATCAAGAATAATAGTAATCGAATCATTGTTCTCAAATTCATTGCGCGGAGTAAGTTCAGCCCAAATCCGCTCGGGCTGAGAATCCATGAGCTTAAAAGCAAAATAAATATAATTGTCATCATAGACGGCCCAGACATAGGTTTCTTCCGAGGCAGGAGCGCCATTGATAGGATTGTACTGAATAAACCCAGAAACCGATTGAATTGCCTGCCAACAAGGATCATCAATATAACCATCGATTTTAGGAGGATTATCAACCCGGGTAATATAAAGTATTTTAGTCCTCTCCTGAGAAAAAATTTGAGGGAGACCTGAAAAAGGAGAAATTAAAAAGATCAGCGAAAGTCCCGTTAAAATTAAAGTTTCTTTAATTTTGTCTCTAATAATTACTTTCTTTTGATTTTGAATTTTCCAGGCATTCATGAGTTTTTGAGTTTTAAACATTATTTTTTATTTAGACGATAAATCATAATTTTTCTTTCAATGAGGAAATTTATTTATACCAAATTTTATTGAAAGAAATCAATTTTTAAGTTAATTAAAATTGAACAGTTATGACTTCTTGAATGTCTTGACAGAAATTTAACCTCAATGGTATTTTTGCGGAAAATTATTTAGGAGGTAAACTAAGTTGAATCACGTTTTAACGCGCCGGGATTTTATTAAAGGGGCTGCTTTTTCTCTTTTAGGTTTGGCCATCGATTTTCCTCAGGAAGCTTCTTGGCAGGAATCATCATGTCAAAACATCCTTCGACCGGAGTTTCCTAAACAAAATCTAAAATCGAGAGTTGTGCTTATTCGACATCCTGATGCTATTGATGAAAATTCTAAGTTTAATGCTGAAATTATCCAGCAAATGTTAGATGAAGCCGTAATGAAACTTTTTGATAAAAAGGACCCGTTGGAAGCCTTTGCTCATATTATCAAGCCGACAGATATTGTGGGTATAAAGAGCAATGTCTGGTCGTTTTTGCCAACTCCACCTGAGGTTGAGATAGCTATTAAGAAGCGGCTACTTTCCGTCGGCGTTAAAGAAGAGAACATCGCTATTGATGATCACACCGTTAAAACGAATCCTGTCTTTGTCAAGTCCACGGCTTTAATCAATGTGCGTCCTTTACGTACCCATTATCTAGCCGGAATTTCTGGTTGTCTAAAGAACTACATTATGTTTGCTGACTCCCAGCCGGCTTATCATCCTAATAATTGCGCTGAATTAGGGGCTATTTTTCATTTGCCTCAAGTCAAAGGCAAGACGCGTCTTCATGTGCTTTGTGTTTTAACCCCTCAGTATCACGGAACTGGACCGCATCATTTTCATCGACGCTACGTTTGGAATTATAAGGGTTTGATTGTTGGTCAAGATCCCGTCGCAGTCGATACAATCGGTCTAAAGCTGATTATGGCGAAGCGACGCTTAGAATTAGGACCAGAGCATGAGCTTCCTCCTGTCCCTAAACATATTCAGATTGCTGAGACTAAGTATGGACTTGGCCAGAGCGATATTAATCGAATTGAATTGATTAAACTTGGTTGGATGGAAGAGGTGTTAATTTAAAAAGAAGTTTTAAAAAGTTTAATTAAAGAATAAGCCTAGAAAATAGAGAAAAGTAAAGAATGAAAGAGGCAAATAACAAATGTCTAGGGAAAAAAACTTAAATAGAAGAAGGAGTAACAAGCTAAAATGTTTAGCAAAAAATCAAACTCGAAATCAAGTAGGGATAGAAATCAAAATTCACTAATTAGAAGCTTAAGATTAGAAATACTAAAAAGATTAAAATTGCTGATTATCTTTGTGGCTTTGATAAATCACATCTCAGCTGAGTCAGTGGTTACCAAGCCGCGTAGCCATTTTCTTTCTTATATAAGCTCATGCTTATGGACCAAAGCTCGTGATCTTAAAGTTCGAGGCGAATTGGCTTATGGTGCTTTTCAAAATGGTCTATTGATTATGGATATTTTAGATATTAAAAAGCCAGTTTGGCATTCACAATTGTATTTAGGTGGTGGCTATCGCGTTGAATTTGCTGGCGATTTGGCTTTAGTCGCCGCCGGGGATCAAGGATTGAATTTTATTAACATAACCAATCCACAAGATCCTCATCTTCAATCTAAACTTGAAATTGGAGGTGAGGTACGGGATTTGGCCATAAAAAATAACTTTGTTCTAGTCGCCGGGCGGGCTTCTGGCCTTCTGATAGTTAATATTAATGATCTCTCTTCGCCAAAAATTGTTGGTCGATGGAAATCCCAAGGGGAAGTCTTAGGCTTATTTTTAAAAGGCGATAATGCTTATCTGGCTAGCGGTGAGGCCGGACTTGAAGTTATAAATGTTAAAAACCCAGAGAAGCCTATGTTTATTTGTTCTTTTGATACTGACGGAATGACCGAAAGCGTGGTTATTTCTAAAAATTACGCCTATGTGGCCGATGGTCCAGGAGGTTTGAAAGTTATTGATATAAGCCAAATTCCCTCTTTAAAGATAGTAGCCTCGGTCCCAACTTCAGGATATGCCCGAAGCGTTTGGGTGGATGACCATTATCTTGGGGTTGGCAATCTTTATGACGGTGGATTCCAAATTTTTGATCTTTCTAATCCAGAGAATCCAATTCTTCTTTCCACTAACAGATATACTATGTATAACGAAAGTTGGAATGCCTTGATAAAGGGAAATCTGGCCTATGTGGTCGATCATTTTTCTGGGATTTTTTTTCTGGACATAACTTCGCCTCAAAAGCCAAAAACAACCGGAATCTATTTTACACCAAGTTCGTTAGTGGCTGTGGAACTTCAAGGTAACTACGCCTATGTAGTGGGAGAATTGTCAGGGCTACAAGTAATTGATATAAGCGATCCGACTAGTCCGCGGCCCATCGGGTCAACGGAAATTTTTCGAGGAGTTCAGGGATTAGCCGTATGTGGTAATTATGCCTATGTTACGGACCGCTGGTCGGTTCGAATTTTCGATATTAGTCAGCCCTCGAAACCTAAGGCAGTCAATGTGATGAGAACACCAGGAGGGGTTCCTCGCCGAATTGTTATGAAGGACAGATATGCCTATTTAACAGCTGATCATACTGGGCTATGGATAATCGATATGGCCGACCCTTTAAAGCCATCAGTAATTAGTGGCTACAAGTTGCCTGGTTATACCTATGGTTTAACGATCGAAGGAGACTACGCCTTTCTAGCTAATTGTGATACTGGATTTCATATTCTAAATATTCTTGACCCTAAAAATCCTGTCTTGATATCTTCATTGAAAACAAAAGGTGAACCATATAGTGTTAC
>JAOAFQ010000056.1 GCA_026416195.1 Candidatus Aminicenantota bacterium
TGACGCTTTCGAAAGCTGACAGTAACAAAGTTTATGTATTTTTGAAAGGTCTCGAAATTTTCTCCATCCAGGATAGCATAGACTGTTCGGTCTTGAAGATCCGGGTCATCAAGATTAATAATGTTAAAGACTCGACGATCATTTCTAAATTTACGCAAAACATCGCCAATACTTGCATCCATAGGTCCAGTATCTCTTTCCAATCTTAATCTTTTGGTCAAATCAAATTGCCAATTATCTGTTCGGCTGATAGTTTTCCTGACGACACTAACGCCGTATGGTCTCCTTTGAGGTTCCTGTTTACCTTCTTCACCCTTCTTACCTTCTTCCTCAGGTAATTCGAGTTTAGTCTCGAACATTTCTTTCATAATATTATCAACAATTGTCTGAAGGATCGCGTCTAAGTTTTGGTCTTCGCCAGTGACTTCAAGAGTAATCGATCCATTGGAGACAAGTTGATCTGAAATTGTGTGTTCTTCCCCAACCCCGCCTTTCCTAACCATCCAAACCCATCGGCCAAGTCGATAGACCCGATAAAATCTCCATTTTTTATATTCTTCAAAATAATTTCTTACCTTTGAATATGAAACAACACCTTTAGCTTGATATTTTGGGGTCAAGCCCTCATACGTCATATCAAAGCGGACGCTTACCGGATAAGTTGGCTGACGTAAAGCTTCTTCAAGAAAAGCTGCTCCTTCAGGCGTTACCGCAATTGAGACCGACACTTCTGAACCAGAAATAAGAGGAGCTTTTCCCTCACCGATTATTTTCCTGGTAAACACCCCGCCTTCACCAACTGCCGCCGAAACAATCATAAATGTTCCCTTCTTAAAAACAATTGGGCCTTTTAGCTTGGCCTTTGGATTGATTTTAACTAATTCAGCTCTAACTTTAGCCAGCTCTTGATCTTCAAGACCATATTTGACAAAAAAATGAAGAATCCCGCCTTTGTATTCTTCCTTGCCAACTTTAGTAAACTTGAGAAAAGTTAGTTTTGGGGTCCCATCGGGCCAATAGGCGAGACGAGGTTGATTAGGCATGTAATAATAAGCATTGGGATCAATGTGATCTTGAAAAAGAAGGGCATTGCCAATTTGAAGAGGCGGAACATCCAGAAGGATATCGGCTCGACTCAAAAGACTTATTGAGCCAAACATAATTAAAAATATAAATATTTTCTGTCTCATCTCTACCTCCAAGAATTTTATCGGCCAGGATATATTGCGTAAATAAATGGACTTTCTTTACTTACCCAATTGGTTTGAATTTCCCGGCCATCTTGAAAAAGCCAAATGACTCTATAGCTATAATTTAAATTACGATCCTCATGCAAATAAGTGTATTCTGCTTCTAAAGGATCGCCTTTATAATAATCAATAATTACCTCTTTCAGAATTTCTTGACCAAAAATTCGATGTTTAATTTGGATGGCCAAAGCTCTTACATTATTTCTAATAATATTATCTTCATCGACAGTTATTTGAATATTTCGACGCCGAACTGGAGGAGTTAAAGTTATAACTGAATCTGAAGTTTTAACCCACTCCCCTTCCCATTCAATTCCGCCATAAAAGCTCCATTTAGGCTTATATTCATAATCCAACCATTCCGTGGAAGCTTCACCCAGGCGGCTATATTTAAAAGTAAGACGATTTCCTGTCCGGTTAAATTGTTCTTCAAAGAATTTAACTTCGCCCGTTACTGGAGGGCCAGAAAAACGTTGTTTCCGAAAAAGAACCGAAACACTATTTATATAGTTTTTAAAATCGGAAGCATCCTGGCCATCTAAAATAACTTCAATTGATCTTTCCTGAAAAGCAGGATCATCCAGGCTAACTATGGTAAAGAATCGTTTGTCTTCACCATATTTCTGGAAAATTCCAGATATATTTCCGCTCATCACGATATCTCTATCTTCACGCAACCGCTTTCGTAAATCGACTTCATAATTGCCTGACAATTTTATTCGTTTAAAGGTATAACCAAGCTGAACCGTAACTATTGGCTTTACTTCGCCTGAGGGCTTACTTTCGGGTTTCTTTTCAGTTAGGGCCTCGACTTTTGGTTTTGTCTGATCCTCTTGCTTTGCTTTAGTGGTCGTTGTTTCTTTTTCTTTCGCCTCTACTTTTGCCTTACTTTTAGCCTCCTCAGCCTTAGCTTCCTCCGTCTTCGCTTTTTCCTCTTTAGTTCCCTCAACTGCCTGGGTTGTTCGTGTTTTTATTTCGCTCGGTTTAGATTCTTTTTCGCCGCTAGTTGTGACCTGTTCTTTTGTCTCCTTTAATTGGCCTTCTTTTTCGGCTTGTTGTTTCGCCATTATTTGATTAACTAAATTTTTTTGTTCGTTTGTAACTTCAACGGTTTCTATTTCTTCAACCGCAATTTCTTTTGATTTAGCAATTTCTTCGGCTGTTTTGCCTGTAGCTTCCACAATCGCTTTTCCGGCAGCTAAATCAGCTAGTTTTTCTCTTAACTCCATTATATGGACATTGGCCTCTTTTATTGTTTCGACAAACTCTTTATTTTCAGGCCATTCGGACATTTTCTCGATAGATTCTTTGAAATAGAGGATGGCTAATTCATAATTTTCTCTTTTTTTGGTTAAATCTTCACTTATTCTCCCTATTTTATTACAGCATAAAGCAGCGTTATATTTAATGAAAGGATGCGGGGTTAATTTATAACTTTCTAAGAAGGCTTCTTTTGCTCTTTGAAAATTACTAATTGCTTCTTGAATGTTGCCCTCAATTACTTTCTCCAAAGCTATCTTATAGAAATCTTTAGCAGATGACAAAACTGGCCTTGCAAGATAAATATTATTTATTATCTGGGCAGCTGCAAAAATTTCAGGGGAATAACTTTCTTGGGTTGATTGGAGAAATTTTAAATAATAGGAGAGAGCATTCTTATAGTTATACGTTACAAGATAAACTGTAGCTATTTCATAAAGAAAAAGAGGATCTTTATATAAATTGTAAGCGTTTTTATAAATATCAATCGCTTCTTTGAATTTTCTCTCTTGAACTAATTTCTCCGCCCTCCTTCTCATTTCCTCAGCTCGTTTCTGGCTTTGGGGGTTACTCTCAGATTTTGGTGTGGCCTCTTCATTGAACCTAAGATTGGCGAGAGGTCCTCTGCCTTCCAAATTTTCCCATGGTGAAGAATAATCTTCGGGCCACAATGAATTAAAAAGTGGCCCTGGATTTGGCATCAAAGGAAATATATTCTCGCGGGGATTTCTTTTTGCCCCGCTTCCAGCTTCTTCGGGCGTAATGGGTATTTTATCGCACATCATGGCAATAAGATGAGCATAGACGACATCAAGCATTTTTTGCATATTTACATCTTCGCCGGCTACTTCCAATTGAATAGCACCTTTTTGTCGTAAATCATCAAGAATAGCCTTTACATCAGCTTCAAGCTTAACGATTTTTATAGTTCCTTCAGCATGCAATTTAACGTCATGATGAGTATAGACTTTATCCCAATTAACTTTAAGTTTAGCTTGAAAAGAAGGAGTTAAGCCAGTAAATCTTAAAGAAAACATAACTGAAACATCAGATGTTGGATTTTTAAACGACTCCCAAAGAAGGGAGGCGCCTTCGGCGGTTAGGGCAATTGACACTGCTGCCTTTTGCCCTGGAAGAATAGGCGCCTTGCCTTGACCCACAATTTTCCTAGTAAATAAGCCTCCTTCCCCTGCCGTGGAAGAAACCACGCTGAAAACGCCTTCCTTGAAAGGAACAGGTCCGGCAATCACCGCTTGAGGATCGCGAAGACGAAGCATTGATTGAGCCGCATTAAGCTCAGATTCGCTATACCCCCAAGTAACCAAAAAATGGAGTATCCCACCCTGAGTTTCGCCCCCGACTTTAGTATATTTAATCAAGGTAAATTCAGGAGTTCCATCGGGCTTAGTCGCTAGGCGGGGAGCATCGGGAACATAATAATATTTATGGGGATCAGCATGGTCGCGATAAAAAACGAAGCGTCCTGCCTGAATGACTTCGTCCAAAGAAATCTCGGCATAAATGACCATCCATCCAAGGATGAGACTAATCACTCCCCAAAAAATTTTTAACCCTTTCATTTTATCCCCCTAATCTTTATTTCCTCTCTATTTCCTTGATTTCATAGGTTGAAATATCAAGGAAAACTTCATCGCCCTCGAGCCAATCACTTTTGGTTACTTTCCCATCTTTAAAAAAACGGGTTACTTTATACTTATATTTCCCTCCCTTTGCTTCCGGTATATTGAATTCCAAATCAACTTGAGGCTCAGACTCGGGCGTAAAATAAATTGTTTTGAAATCCCTCTGGCGCCTGGCCGTTACTATTTCGACTTCAACCATGATTTTAGCTAAGTCGTCGCTTACTTTGTTAACGAAATCAAAACAAAGGAGAGTAAGGTTTCGATAGGTAAAATTAATTTTTTCGGCCAAATTAATCACCCGAAAAAGATCTGGATGGCTTTTCATG
>JAOAFQ010000153.1 GCA_026416195.1 Candidatus Aminicenantota bacterium
TCCCTTCTTTTTGAGGTCTCCATTCCATCAGGGTATAAAAAAATCCGATTTTGAGTTAAGGTTGAGTCGCAATCCCTTCTTTTTGAGGTCTCCATTCCATCTGTGGCTTTTGATAATTCATTTAAAATCAATAGGTTATAAAAAATCATGCTCAATTTCTGCCATCTATTAATTGAAGCCAATGAAATATTTTCGCAATGTTTCATAAGTTACTCTCCTTTCCTCTCCCTTACCCTTTAAATTTCCCTCCTTTAACTAATTTAATCACTTCTTGCTAACCTATTTTTTAAATTTACCCTTTCTCCAGAATTCTATACTCTCCCAATCCAAAAGCAGTTCCTTTACCGACATGCAAGATTTGCCCTGCTTCTAATAAAGGTAAAAATGGCTTTATTTTCCCACGATAAATAATCCGACCAACAAGTCCACCCAGCAGCATTTTTGCTTTTTGTCGGCCTGAATACCTTTCCCAATCATACCACTTTAAACTGTTTTCTTTAATTTTTATCTCTTTAGCCGCTTCAATTAGCTGACGATGATTCCAGGATGGTTCTTTCATTTCGACATGAAAATAATAAAGTAACCATAATCGCCTCATAATATTTCTTATTAAAATATGGAATTCAGGCAAAACCACCAGATCTCGCTGATACTTTAGTCTTAAAGGGGTAACAAATTCCACGGTAATTTGCTCTTCTTCGTTAGATTCTGGTTCATGAGCTTTTTCAAGATTGATATAATATGGAATAGCCACGACTTCAGGTTCGACTATTTTTAACATCTTTTTGTCATCGGAATAAAGGAGAGTGTCTCCTTTTTTTATTTCCTTTAGGCAAAATTTCCCCTTTTTCTGACCAAGCCCCTGTTGGCCAAGGGCATCAAAAGCAATAATAAAAAAGGGGAGATAATTTATTGCTCGACCAATTAAAATTAAATTAAAATTTAGCCTTTCTCCCCGATTGTAAACATTCTTTTCTTCTTTCGGTGGCTCAATCACAAATGGTTTAGGAATCGCTTCATACTTGTCTAAGACAATCGGCTTCTGATCGCGAGGCGGCGAAGTTTCAAAAATATAAGAATAAGCACATTGATCTTTTAAAAGACAGTTAAGGCATATTTCTTTTTTTAAAACACAAACTGTTTTCCTAAAGATTCCACCAAAGCCTCCTCTTAAAGCTGAGCCTTTATAAGAAGGAAGAATAATTTTTTCTTCTGGCTCAAGGGAAAAAGTAACTTTTAAATATTTTAAAACCATATCTTTTAAATTTTTAATCTCTAGTTACTTCTAAAAGAGTTAATTGAACAAAGCCCATGGGGATATAATCACCAATTCTTTTACGTGTCCTGGGTGGAGAAACAAAGTAGCGAAGCCCTAATTCTTCTGATAAAAGCAATAAAGAAGTGCTAAAAGCAGTTGAGCCCTGACCTATGCGCAAAAGATATTGCTCAGAAAGCCATTTATTTCTGATAGGATGGCCAACTTCGTCCTTTCGAGCTACTCTTAAGTAAAAATTATGAACAATTTCTAAAATCTTCTTCTCAGTAATAGGAGTTTCTCGACTTTTTATTTCCGCCTCAAAGACCCTATCTTCCTTAAGAGATTCATATAAAATTGGTAATTCCTTTTTTGATAAAGCTCCCCTCACCCTAGCTAAAGATATTTGGAGGCAACTTTCAGGGGAATCAAGATTGCTGTCACTTATATCAAGCCAGGGAGCAAACTTCTTCTTTTCGACGCGGCTGTGAGGAGCAATCCACGAGAAGGCTATATTCAGAAAAGACTCATAATCCTGTCGGTTTTCTTTTTTTCTAAATTTGAGGATTTCTTGAATATTACTTTTTTGTTGATCAGTTAAACTGGGATAATTTTCCTTAATTACATAATAAAGAAGAGCGGATAAAATTGAGCCTTTAAGAGAACTTCCTGGAATATAAACTCGACCCGCACTTTTAATAAAGGCTTTCACATTAGTTGGATTGGTTAAGATTTGCTGACGAGCTTCGGCTGAAATCGATAAAGTATAAAGGATGTGCCGCTTTAAAATTGAATGATCTGAAACAATTTGCCCAATATAACGGCTATGACTTGCTTCTTTAATGAAACGCTCTCGGTAAGGCTGGAATTTTTCATCTCGGAAAAGCGAATCCATATTGAGGCGATGAAACAACCCTTTTTCTCGATCCACCAGATATTCCATCGGAGAGATGTCTTCTCCTGAACCAATGTGAACCGGCGTTAAAATTCTAATTCTAATTTTCATTGGCTTTCGCCTCCATCTGGCAAGGTAAGGCAAAAAGAAGACTGTAACGATAAACCCGGTGAGCTTTGAAGGCTTCAGGGGTAACATCGACCAATTTCCCTCGGCGCTCAACATTCCGGGGAAAAACAGAACCTTCGGTAAAAATCCGGATAGACCGGCGGCGCAGAGTTCGGCCAAAAGGAGAAAAAATATAACCCTTTCTTTCCTCAAGTTCATAAAAACTTTGAGCTAAGCCTGAATATTCGTTTTCAGCTGGGAAATAGGGAGAAAGAGAGTATAGCCACTGAGCATCTTCAGTTTCAGGAAGCTCAATTTCATCAAATTCTGGTTTTTCCAATAAACCTTGACCACAGGTTCGGTCCCCGCCAATTCCTTCATCAGCTAACAGATAAAAAAGAGCTTTGATTTTATTCTCCCATTCAGGCAGCTTGATTTCTAGAAGACAGAATAAAGAGGCGTCAGGAGCATAAAAAATTCGACCAAAATGAAAGAAATTTTCGCCAGGATGATTGGAGAATCGACTTAAAGCAACTCGGGGAACGTTTTCAATTATCCAAGGCGTTTTCTTCGAAGGCCATTGAGATTGATTCTTTTCTTTAAATGGCCATGAAAATAACAAGGGGATGGTCTTTAAATTTGGATCTTGCGCTGCTTTTAAAATTAAGTCAAAAAGGCTTAAGCCACTTAAAAGCAAACGGAGAGAAGGCAAATTGACAAATTGGATTTTTTTGATATCCTTGGGATTAATTTCTTGAGTCACTCTATTTCGATTTACGTTTAAAGCCTCTTTTAAAGATTCCTTCAATATTCTCCCTTCTTCTGGTTTTATAAACTTCGATTTAGGTAAAGGAAAAAAATAATCTCCATGCCAAAAAGGAAAAGCCGAACTAAGGAGAAAAGGCGGTTCACCTTTTAAAAATCCATTAATAAAAGTATCAACCTCGCCATAAAGGAGTTGATGGGCCTGACATAAAGCTGAAAAGAGGGTATCGGCCGGAAAATGGATTTTACTCCCTTCGAGCCACCGCTCTCTTTCACCCAGATGAAAGGAGCTTTTGGGTTTAAGTTTAATGACCAGGCATTTCATGGCTTTTTAACAGCTCAAATTAATCTTTCTCTGATTAAAGCAAAATTGGCCACAATTTTTTGGGGCGTATCAAGTCCAGGGTTAATGATTCTCTCTTTTTTTAGCTCGATATTGCCACTTTCGTAGTCTTCTCGCTTGTTCCAATAGACTTCAATATTCTTAAAAGCCACGCGCCCATAGCCTCGTGAGCCCATACCTCCAAGATAATCATGTTCAAGAAGTTCCATGGCAATAAAAACGTTTTTCAAAATGTCTTTATCCTCTTCTTCATAAACGTTATAAATCAATTCGACATCTTTGAAACGAGCGCCAGCTGGGACTCGCTCTACCTGACGCAAGCTACCAGAAAGGGCTGTTCCGGTTATTCGATTAATTGCTGTCTCGAATTTGACTTCTGTCCATTCTAATTCAAGGTTAGCCTTCATTTCTTTGGTAATACTAGATTCGTCAAGATAGGCATCACAAACCATAAGTCGAGTTAAAGTTGGAACCATAATCTCATCTTTCCCAAGAATACCCCAGATCTTGCAGACAGGGCATTTTTTATACTCTTCTTCTTTTTGACACATATGCCTATTTGGAAACTCTTGCTTTGACTCATCAGGCTTTGGATAATTCCAAAAATTAGGATTCTCAGAAGCTTTTTTCCTTTCGATGAGGGTTCTTAATTTGCCTTTAAGGGAGGACCCAGGAATATATGGTCTGCCATGGGGATCAGTTATTACATTAAGGTCAATACCTCCGATTTTTAACCCACTTGTGGACCCTCCAATCCTCAGTCCAGTTAATACGCTAATTTCTCCTTTTATAACTACTTTACCTTTGAGTACTAAATTCATTGGCCACCTCCTTTTTCATAGTATCGATGATAAGCAACTATCGCTTCCATAAAGTTTTTTAAATATTCAGAATTATTGTGACTCACTTTGCTTATTGCAAAATCAAGAATTAGATAGAGCTTTCCTAACGCTTCTTTTGTTCCCCCTTTCTGTTTTCCTACTAAATAAGCAAGTTTTGGTTTTAAAAGCTCTAACCTGTTCATAAGACGTATCTTAAATTCATCTGGCTTCTCTTGAAATTCTTTTCTAAAAATCTCTTGTATTTCATCTAAAATACTTCTTAGGTGGGAATTGCTAACTCCTTTTCTAGCCAATTCTATTCCCAATTCTTTACAATATTCATTTAATATTTTCATATCACCTTCAAATATTTTTTTTATCTTCTCGCTATCAGTTTGGGAAATAATATGATTTCCCTGTCGAGGCTGACTAAAGGAACCCCTTATATCCCTCATTTTTTCCTCCTTTTAAGATTTTTCTTCCCTGGTTAAATATTCAGCCCAACGGACGGCCACATTTAACTCAGGGTAAATTTCATAATCGGTTATGGCTTTTTTAAGGAGCCATTCAAGCTCCTTCAATTCTTTATCTTGCTCTTTGAATTTTGTCATAATTTTTTTGAAGGCATAAAAAAGGCGCCAGATTCTTTCCATAGGGATCTCACCTTTAACTTTTAGCTCCTTATCTTGATAAGCATCGTAGAGAACAGAAAGTAAAGCTCGGGGCACAGCCTTTATTTTTTTATTTGTCTGGGTTATTGGTTTTTCGCTTTGCACGTTAGTCTCACTTTCTAATTTTTCAGTTTCCCCCTCTAACAAATTTTTGATTCTATAAGCGATCTCCCTAACTTCCTCTAGTTTCTTCCAAGGCATAGGTTTTTCTAAGAAGCAAACTCGATTGCGGCCCGCCTTTTTCGCTATATCTTCAGCTTCGCCGGCCTCGTCAGCGGCCTGATAAATAGGAAATTTTTCAGTTGGAGCAAGATAAATTCCAGCTGAAAGAGTGAGCTTCCTGGAAGTGAAGCGGTAAAAATCATCGTAGATTTTTAAAGCGAGCGAAGGCAAGACCGACCAAGGACCAATGAGAAAAAGATCGTCGCCACCTGAATAAACGATATAAATGTAATCAAGAAGTTTTCTAATCTCCTGTTTTTCTCTTTCTTTTTGGCTATTTTCCTTCGATGAAATCAATTTATTGAGGCGTCCATTGAAGTAATAGGAGAGCATAGAACTTAACATGCTCATCCTTGAAATCGTTCTGTCTTCGCCTAATCCTTCCTGGAAAATTTTCCCCAACCCATCCACATCAGCTCTTAAAACCCCCCATTTTTTTATCCCTTCAGCTTGCTTGGCCATCTCTTCAAGAGTTAAAGTCTTGCCATTTGGTCCAGCTATTTTTTTAGCCACGAATCTAAAGCCGCCAAAGCGTCCGGCAAAATCAGTGGAGTTAAGAACTTGATATTTCTTTTTTTCATCATGGCTGCCTTCCTCTTTACTTTCTCTCCAGAAGCGACAATCAAAGCCCAGAGCTAAAAGAACATCCTTCCAGCTAGAAGCAGAAATCTGATTTGAAAGAGATTGAGGACTAGTTTTTATCAGCGCCATCGCTGAGGCTCTATTAAGGTCATCAGCCAAAGAAACAAAGCTTTGACAGAGAGGACAAGTATCTTCATCTTTCCCTTCTAATTCTTCACTGCATATTTCACAAGCCTTTTTTTCTCCACCAACATCAAAGGGACCCATTATTTTTGGCCAATAATTTTCAAGCTCAGGAGAAGCGAAAAGGGAGGCAAATTTTTTCTTTTTTATTTCCCCTAAGCGAGTTGAAAGCTGAGCCCAGGCTGAAGCAAAGCTGATGAAAAAATCGGCATAAGTTAAAGGAACCCAATCAACCAGAATAGCCAATTTCCCTTTATGAGCTTGAAGAAGAAGTCCATCTATTTGCTGTCTTATTTTTTTCAATCTGGTTTCGACTTCACCGATTTTAGGAACAAGAACGTAAAAATGACCACCACCAAGGTAAAGAAGGTTTGCTTCAGTTAGAGCAAATTCATTTAAAATAAGTCGGCTCACTGCTTCTGAGACAAGCTGAAGATAAAAAGAACGGCCCTTCAATCCTTTCAAGGCTTTCTCGGACGTAACGGAATAAATAAAATCTTGAATCCCTGAGATATCACCCCCCACTAAAAGAAAATCTTGATTAAGTAAATTAGGCCATTCAGAGGATCGCTCCCTTATAAATGTCTCTCTTTCTCTGATAGAGATTGGCTGATTTGAATCGTGGAGCCAATCTTTTATTTCCTTAAAAATTAAATCAAGCGTTTCCTCTTCAGGTTGAAGCTGATAAAGGCAACTGGCGATAGCGGCGGTACTCTTAGCATGATGAAATAGGGAAAGGTCGGGTTTATCGGTAGTTGTGGCTGGAATAGTAAGAGTGTATTTTTCTAGGAGAAAAGGAATCTGATTTAAAAAATCAAGGGGGTCAATAAGGTTAGCATCCGCGACAAATTGTTTCCATAGGGATTGATAGCAGGCTTGACCATCCCTTTCTTTAAAGGCTTCTTTTTTTGACTTTACTGGGAAAAGATTTTCGAGGCTATCATCTAAAGGCGCCAAAGGAATATAACTTACTTCTTCCTTTGTTTCCCCTTCATCCCTTTCTTTTTGGAGTCTGGAGAAAATACAAATCAAAGGTTCAGCTTTATATCCCTCTGAACCCTCCTCACTATCTCTTTCCCGCCTTTCGCCCGAAGCCATCCAATCCGCCAGAGTTATTAGTTTAGCCAGATAACGCATTCTTTCAGTTCCTGCCTTTTCAGGACTATGGTGAAGGGCTGTTAAGGTGGAGACAATATCAAAGGCAGGAAAATATTCTTGGAAAAACTTATCAGAGAAAATAGCATGAAGATGAGAATATTTAGCTTGAACCCCTTCCCCATGCTTTCTAGCAAACATTGTCATGCTCTCTTCGTCTCTGGGCGAATCTAATTTATACCCAGCGCGCTGATAAAATTTGCCAATGTCATGGAACCATGCGGCCAAGATAAGATTTTGATATTCCTTCACCTTATCTTTCATAGCTAAGACCTCTATTTTTATTATTCCCTAAATATTTAGTCGTTTCGCCAAAAGAAATATTTCCGCAATGTTTTTAACCTTACCTTGTTTCTTCGAAAATTATTTTGCTCTTCTCAAGGCTAAGACCATAGCGGCTTGACCCGTAAGCTCGAATGGCGCTGATTGTAAAAAATCGCTTAATTGAATCCTCGTTGAGCCCTAGGTCTATAGTTTTATTAATTTTGCTTATGTATTGACGAATAGTATCGACGGGTAGACCATTTTTTCTTTCCCATTTCCCTAAGAATTCTTCAGTTTTAAGGGGAACACCACGGTATAAAGCTCTGTAATAATTGCTCAGCTTTTTAAGACTTTCAAAATCAAATAATTTGATTAGCTCTCCAAAGCAATCGCGGCATTCGTAACAATAAGGACGCTCAGGATGGAGGCACGCTTTCAGTTTTTGATGACAAAAAGCGACATAAACAAAAAGAAGCATGGGTGGCATGGCTATGGCTTTATCGCCTATGAAAATTAGGCGGTCAGATAAATTTATTCTCAATTCAGGCTGAATATAAGCTAAATCAATCTCCCGTTGCCCTTCAGCAACAAGCTCACGAAAACTCGCTCTTTGAAATTTAAATTTATGACTGAGCCGAATAAAAGGCAATTCAGCTAAAAAGATTTGTGCATCTTTGGTTTTGAGTTGGCGTTCTTTGCCTTCTTTATCCTTGATAATGATAAGCTTGTTCTTTTTTGGCTTGTAATAAAATTCAGGGTTATTTTCGAATTCAGGAGTAACTAGGACATGGTAAAGCTTGTCCCAAGGACGGCCAAAAAGCTGCAAAGCAGAGCCAAGATAAAAACTCATTGTCTTTCGGCCCCCGGCCAAAGAACAATGCAAACGAGCTGATTCGTCCTTAGCTTTTTCTCGGATAAAAGAGCTGATAAGGTCGCCGATGATTTCATTATCTTTATCTGTCCGAATATCTTCAATTTCTTGACCATGCTCATCAACCGGAACAATAAAATTTTCCTCGCCCAAATTTATAAGGGGAAGACCATATTCGCAACATAATGAATTTAAGATACCTTCATTTATTAAAGCCTGAATAATGATTTTCTTCCCATGAGCCGTGGTAATTATGTAAATTTCATCTGGATGCACCGGAGGCTTCTTCTGAGCTAAAGCATATATAGTTTCAGTTATTATTTGAGGGGAGGCCCCAGCCACAAAAATAAAAATTTCTTTAAAACCCCTCATGAGGACAACACGTCGCTTGGGTTTGTTTTTTATTTTTTATTTAAAATAAATTTAATTGTCAAATAACTTTTTTCGCCTCAAAGAAAGTTCGCTTCATGAATTTATTCATAAGAGCAAAAATCTAATCTGGAATTTTGAATTGATTTTCGAAACGGGGTTTAATATCTTACCAATTAACCAGATGACAAGAAGGACTAAGTTTTATGTTCTACCTTTTAGGCTTAAATTTGTGGTTAAGAGGTTAAGGGAGGAATAAAATGGCAAGAAAGGAGCTCCTTTTAGTTTTTTTTGTATCCTTTTTTTTATTTATTAATATTCTATTTGTAACAAATTCAGTCCTTGGCGGACAGCAGGAATTGCCAGAGGAACCGATGCGTCGAGGGATGGCTCTTTATCTTCAGGGAAAATATGTTGAAGCCAAAGAAAGCTTCAATGAGGTACTGGAAGCTGAACCGGAAAATATTGAGGCTAACTACTGGCGGGGAATCTGTCATTTGAAGCTTAAAGAAATTGATCAGGCCAGGGAAGATTTTAATCGAATTCTGGAAATTAGACCTAGTTCTGGCCTTGGATTGACTGGGTTGGCCTGGCTACTTATCCACCAGAAGAATTATTCAGAAGCTATGAATAAGGTCAATGAAGCCCTGGAGCTAGAGCCCAATCTGGCTGAAGCTTATTATGTTAAAGGTCTGATTTTCAGTTATCAGCAAAAAGTCGATGAAGCAATAAAATTATTAACCAAAACGGTTGAACTCGCTCCAACCCACGCTTATGCCCATTACAATCTTGGCCTTGCTTATAATCAAAAAAAAAGGAAAGATTTGACGATTATTCATCTCGAAAAATTTTTAGCCTTGGCGCCTCAAGCGCCTGAAGCAGCCCAAGTGCGTACCCTCCTTAATTTTTTACGCCGTTAATTTGATTCATTCAAAACTTTCGTAGTAAATCCAATTAACCTGAAATCATCTTTTAACCTGCTCTTCTAGATAAAAACGTCCGAAAGATTAATTTGAATTTCCTTGCTTAATTGGATTAAATTTAAGGCTAACTATAGGCGAAAAATTACAGACGAAAAAATTCTAGTTTTTAGTTTTAGGAGGCAAAAATGAGAAAAATCGATAACAGCTTTATCCGAGCCAAGCTTTTCTTATTTACTTTGCTTTCGGTTATCATAATCATTTGTCTAACTTCCTATTTGTGGGTCCAGCCAATTTGGGCTCAAACCAAGATAACTACGCCTGAGGAGCATTTCGGCTTTCAGCTTGGCTCTGACCGGAAAATCGCTCGCTGGGATGAAATTGTGGCTTACTTTAATCTTCTAGAAAAGCAAAGCTCCAAAATTAAAGTGATAAATATGGGGCCAACAACCATGGGTAATCCCTTTCTGCTCGTGATTATTTCTTCACCCGAAAATCTGGCTAATCTCGAGAAAATAAAGGAAATAAATCGCCGACTTAATGAACCGCGACTGGTTCAGGAAAGCGAAGTTCCAAAGTTGGTGGCGGCAGGCAAAGCCATCATTTGTCAATCCATGAGTTTGCATGCCACCGAAATTGGGGGCACTCAAATGGCCCCGGAACTGGCTTACGATTTGATTAGCCGAGAAGATGAAGAAACCAAAAAAATTTTGGAAAATGTGGTTTTCCTTATGATTCCTTCTTTTAATCCTGATGGTCAAATCATGGTTACAGATTGGTATCGGAAAACGCTTGGGACTGAATATGAGGGCTCAAATCTTCCCTGGCTTTATCATAAATACGCTGGCCACGACAATAACCGCGATGGCGATTTTCTTAATTTGCAAGAATCCCTTTATGCTGCCCAGATACTTTATCGGGAGTGGAAACCTCAAGCTTATGTCGACCACCACCATATGGGCAGCTATGGCGCCCGATTCTACAT
>JAOAFQ010000159.1 GCA_026416195.1 Candidatus Aminicenantota bacterium
TTGATTTATGTCTTCAAAAAAGGGAGGTTGAAGATAAACTTTTTGTTGTCGAATTGGTCTAAATAAAAACTTAAATTTAGGAGAAGGAATATCTGGTGGAGCTGAGGGGATTCGAACCCCCGACCTCTTGACTGCCAGTCAAGCACTCTCCCAACTGAGCTACAGCCCCACCGCCAGTCGCCAATCATGATACAAAATCAGCCTTTTTCCGTCAAGACTACACAATACAGATCGCTCTCTTGATTGTGCCCGTCACTATCTTCCGCTGGCCACTGAGACTTCGTCTGAATATCTTTGGGAATTTGCTTTATTTTAAAGCTGCTTTAGTGAAGATATATTCTGGAATAGGAACATCAAATTGGATGTCCTCAATAATAAATTCTGTTCCCTGCCCTTCCTTAAGGACATCCTTGTAAACGGCCTCAACTGGAACCCATCTTTTTTGAAACTGACCGACCTTTTTAACCTCAGCCCTCTTAAGGAGGGCGCCACTACGGGCATACCGCTCTTCCTTGAGAACCAAAAATTTCTCTTTATCTACCCAAATTTTTCTTGATGGATAAGCAATGTCGGCCTTCTTAGCCTTAAGGCTAAGTACCCAACAATCGGCTGAAAGCATTTTCTCTTCGCCCACAATCTCCGGCTCATAGGCCTCTAACAGTTGCTGGTCTTCCATCATATCTTCATAAGAAAGGTCTGAACCCATCACCGATTGTCTCAACATATGTCCAGAAATTAGAATAACTCGGTCAGTAGCTGGCGTATATGACCAAAGTTGATCTCCCAGCTTGAGCATTTTTGTGCCCTTTTCCCTCGGCGGAGCCAGAAATTCAGTGAAACCCTTTTCATTGCCCTGAATATAGGATTTGAACTCAAGACTGCGGCTTACGCGGCGACCGTGGATAATCATCCTGGCCATAATAATTTTTGTTTCGGAAGTAAAATTTTCATCAACTTTTTTTAGAATTTTTTGGGCCGTCAGGTCGAACTGGCTTAAAATGGCGAGGTTATTACCCTCACTTTTGAGAATTCCATAACTCCAGATGAGCAGAAGAAATAAAATAAAAACACAGTGCCTTGAGAGCCAGTAAAACCAATTTAGACATAACTGGCAATATCTGATTAAATTATTTCCCTTACTGTTATAATTTTTTGGGCTATTTTCTTTTAACTTTAGACTGGACAACTCCAATCGCTGCTTATTTTGATTAAACCTCATCCCTCGAGCTCCTTCATTAAAACAGAGGTTTGACGACGATAGACTCCTAAACCAGAAATAGCTGTTCCAAGAAGCGAAGCGCCAACCCCAGGAATAAAACCAATGAAGTAACTAAAGGCGGTCACCTTCGTTCTTAAAACCTCTACCACAAGCAGCGAAGAACTTTTCATCAAAGAGCTGATATCTATTCCATGGGCTTGAAGATAATAAGAAACGGCCAGACCCAAGGCTGTGCCAGCCAGGCTGCCCAAAAAGCCAATAATGGCTGATTCAATTAAAAGGCTTCGATACAGATGGCCTTTATCTTCACCCATAGCGAGTCGCACCCCGATCTCGCCATAACGACGCAAAGAGCCCATCAGACCAGCATTCCAAAGAACAATGGCCATAGCGACAACAAAAATCAAGACAAGAACTGAAGAAAAAAGATTCATCATCCCCAATAACTCGGCCAGGCCACTTTGCTTTTTAAGAGTAAGCATAAGGGGAGCAAATTCATCTTTATCATCTTTATAACGGTCGTTAAAATTCTGGGCTAAAAGCGTCGCCTCCTTGTCTCGATAAACAAAATTTTTATAGAAACCGAGTATTTCTCCGGCCGCATCTTCCATATCCAGAGCTTGTTGAATATCTCGAAGATCAGCAATCATCGCTCCTCGATCAAGGGCGGTAATACCGAAACGAATAAAGCCAGTGATGGTGAAATTGGCGACAGCCAAGCTGCCATCCATCGTGGAGCTGATCAAGGTGACTTTATCGCCTGGTTTTAGGTCCATCGTCTGAGCCAAGTCAGCACTAAGCAAAGCCTCTCCCATCTTTTCGGGTAATCGACCAGCCACCAAAGCTCTTTTTAAGTCAAAAATTGAATATTCTGGGCTTTCGGGGTTAAAAAGGTCAAGGGCTATTCCAGAAATGGGGCCTTGAATCTTGGTTTCGCCGACCTCATCAGGCACATCCAGGAGGCCAGCAAACCGAATTCGCGGCGTCCATATAAGCTCAGGATATTGGTGGCTCAATTCTTCTAGCAAAGAATTGACGCCAATATAAGCCAAGTCATTAGGAATTTGATCGGCTTCAGCCGCATAAGAGCGAGTCATGATCTTGACGTGACCAGAAGCATAGCGGGCCGTTGAGTCGATAAAATTGGTTTCTAAACCATTGATATAACAATAAAGAAAAACTGTGAGCATGACGCCAAGAGAAACGGTTAAGAAAGGAAAAAGGCTGCGAGACCGGTCGCGGATGATTCCTTTGAGAAGAAAACCAATCAAGTTATCTTTCCCCTTAAAGCCTCGGTTGGCTTGAGTTTCGCGATTTGCCGAGTAGGTAAAAAACTCACAATGGTGGTAACGAGCATAACCAAAAGAGCTGTCCCGGCAATGAGGCTAGCGCTATAAACAGGTAAGATTCTTTCTCCTAAGGCAAAGCCATAACTATCGACAACCTCGGGCATACCCAAACCTTTCCGCGCAAAGAGGGACAGTAAAGGGAAACCATAAATGGCCGCGACTGCGGCCGCTAAAACTCCATGCAGAGCGCCTTCAAGGGTAAAAAGCTTAATAACCTGGGAACGGGTCATACCCAAGGCCATGAGGGTGCCAATTTCCTTGCGTCGCCGCCAAATAGAAAGAACCTGGGTATCAAAAATAGCCAACATGGCTAAAGAAAGAAGGACGATATAGACAATACTCGCGCCGATATTTTTGCTCCGAACAACTTCATCAATATCTTTAAGTAAGAAATCAAGGCTCTTGAAAGACCAGCCAGGAATTTCTTCAGCCCAATTGGCCTCCCTGGCGAGCGTAACGACTGTGGCCTCGTTTTCCAGGCCAGTTAATTTTCTGAGCCGATCAAGGGAAATCCAGACCTGGCCTTGGTCAATAGACTGAACTGTAGTTCTCATTACATGGACAAGGCGAAGTTCACGGGCATCAAAGGCTCCGCTTTTATCCCGCCAGCGTAAGGTCACGGTGTCGCCAATTTTCAAATTGCAAGTGTTGGCCATGCGACTGCCCATAACTGCCGGAATTTCATCAGGGTTGCTGGTTTCAAGATATTTTGAAGGAAAAAGGAGAACTTTTTGACGGGGCTCTATTCCTTTAATTAAAACAGGGAAAAAGCGACCCTTTGGGTAAAGGGTACCTTGAACAATCAGGATGGCCGTTGCCTTCCCTTCTTCGATGAGCTTAGCCAGTGAGGCCGGAACCAGCCCATGGGCCTTATCAAGAGTTAAGGGATTATAAGGATCATAATTTTCATGCCAGTATTGGCCGCCGCCAATTTCAGCCTCCATCATGGCTTGGGCGGCCTGGCGGCTCAGGCCTCGATAAAGTCCCTGACTCCAGATAATCGCCACAAAGGCAAAGGACAAAACAATGACATTCAACCAAGTGCGAAGGCCAGCCGCCAACAAATTGCGCCAGGCAAGTTTAAGATATAATTTCATCTTTAACAACTCGGCCGTCGAAAAGAGTTATTTTCCTTTTTAAATAGCTAATAACCTTTTCATCGTGAGTGGCAAAGATAAAAGTAGTGCCCAGTTCATGATTCAGTTCCGCCATTATCTGCAGGATATTATGGGAATTTTCAGCATCTAGATTGGCCGTCGGCTCATCAGCTAAAATAATTGCTGGTTGTTTAACAATGGCTCGGGCAATGGCGACCCGCTGGCATTCACCTCCAGAGAGCTGAGCTGGTCGGGAACTGGCTCGGTCAGCCAGCCTGACCCAGTCCAAAGCTTCCATGACGCGACGTCGCCTTTCAGAGGCAGAAACTTTCAAGAGAAGCAAAGGAAATTCAACATTTTCATAGGCTGTATAATAAGGAAGCAAATTGAAGGTTTGAAAAATAAATCCAATATGTTCATTTCGCAGGCGAGCGGCTTCTTTGTGACTAAGTTCTTCTACCCTTCTTTCCATAACGACGGCACTTCCACTGGTTGGTAAATCGAGGGAGCCGATGATGTTAAGAAGAGTTGTTTTGCCTGAACCACTCGGCCCAACTAGGCCAGCAAATTCGCCTTTTCTAAAAATAAGGTTTACCCTATTTAAGGCCACTAGTTCATGTCGACCCATGGGATAAATTTTGACCAGATCTTTCGTTTCTATTAAAATTTCACCTTTCCTCACTCTTGACCTTATATTTTCTTTCTAACTAATTTCTTTTACTCGAATTAAATTGCCAATATTAAATATTAATATTAACAAATATCTTTACCTTTTCATAACACCATCAATAAAGGTATTTTTTGGTCATCTTTTTTATTATCTCTTTAAAAAACTTGCTCAATTATTTAGAGCTATCCTTAGGTTGTCCATTCTCTCAGTTTAATAATAAAAGGCCACCAACAGCTGAAGGCCTTTCCCAGAAAAAAGATGATTGGCTGAGGTATTAGTCAAGCGATAAATAGTCAAATGTTCAGCATTCCAAAAGGCCATAAAATGAAAATTCCAGCGATCATAAACTCTCTGCCATCGAAAGAAAAGGAAAGGATCCCTCTTTTGGCAATCATAATAAATAACAGTCATTAAATTATCAATAAGGTTAAGAGGATAAGAAAGAGAAAAAGCCATCAACTTAATCTTTTCGATCCCACGCCAAGTATTTTTTCCAGAGCTCAACTCAAAATATTCAGTTAAAATGTGGAGGCCCCGTTTTATAGCTAAGGTATAATCTAAGCCGATAGTATAGGCTCTCTGTCGATTGGTTGTTAAAAACTCATTTCTTTGACGAATAAAGGTAACTTCAAACCAGAGACCAATACCTATATCCCATTTGCCATCTAAGCCAAAACGATCTTCAGGGATAAATCTCTCGCTAGTTTCATTTCTAAGATTATCTAAAGTTAGAGAGGCTGAACTTTTTCCAGCCTTCTGGTTTAGACAGGCTTGCCGGTGATGGAGACTTAAACCAAGCTCTCCTTGGCCTAAGGGCACTTGAATTCGGCCCCCAAATTCAGGCTTTTTTCTGGCTGTAGCCAGAATCTCCCAACCCTTAGGTTCATTATTGCCGTACAAACCCCAGAACCAGAGATTGGTATTGGAGAGAAAATAGTAGCGAAGAAGAAGACCATAAACACCATCAGTAATTTGCAAAGGATCTCTTGGATCAAGGTGGTCAAACCACATTAAAGGCCGAAGAAAATAGGCTGAGCCAAAGGTTATCTTCTGGAGACCGATTCTTGCCTCTAAAACAGAAGAAGAATACCGGACTTGAGCCCGATAAGGCTTTATCCGACTCTCTATTGAGAAATGGCTAAAATTTCTGAAGTTGGTTGTAGCTAAAGAATTTAAAGATAATTCAACTTCAAAAAATTTTTCGCTTTTTAGGTTTTTAGTTAGAGTGAATTCTGAAAGCCATCGTAAACCTGACTGAGAGGGAACGTCCTTCTGTCCAGAGATAGCCAGCCATAACGAAATTAATCCACTAAGGTTCAAAGTGAGAGCTGTGAGAGATGATTGAGAGGATATTAAAAGGAAACACCCAGCCCAAAATTTCGTTCCTCTTCTCTTTTTAAGCCATCTCATTTTTCTTAATTAATAACTAATTTTTAATTATTTTGCCCCCGCTAAATTTAATTTCGGTAAATGAGAAAAGAGCTCGTTTAAAAACTTTTACTAACAGGTTATTTAAACCAATATATTTTTAGCTTTCTTAGCGACAAGAAAGACAGAACTACCCACTGGATATGGACAGCGAATTTTATGCATCAACAATTCTAAACGGCTTATAGCCATCATAATCGTCTCGAAAGGTTCTGGATAAATTCGAACATCGCTTTTGGCCTCCTTTGGAGGGAACAATTTTCTTCTCAATAAAAAAATTGGAAAAATAAAAAAATTAACATAGGTAATGAAAATTGGGATAAATCCATTTTTCTTGGCCAATAAAATTAACTCCTGTCCTGAAAATCTTCGTTTAGTCTGGTAGGCTTCGTCGTGATAAGACCATAGCCATTTAAAAGCTGGTTCATTGATGAAAATATAACCACCAGGCTTTACTGTTCTTGCTAGATTTTGAAAAACTAAAGTCGGATTGTCAACTTGACAAATTGTATCTGAAATAATTATAGCGTCAAAACAATTTTCGATAAAGGGCAAGCTTTCAATCGACCCAGCAGTAAAACTCGCCTTGATCTTTTGTTGACTCAACTTACAAGCCAAAAAGGAAATATCCAGCCCAACAATCATCAAATCAGGTTTCTTTTTTAAAATAAACTTGATCAGCCCTCCAGTCCCACACCCACATTCAAGTAACTTTAAGGCTTTATGAGGCATCATTTGCTCAATCCAGTAGGCCATCCTGAGATGAATCGATTTGAAATACCACATTTTTTCATCAAGGACAGCGAGCCTATAAAAATCTTTCTCATTCATTTTATCTGCCTAAAGAAAAAATCTTTCATTTCTTCACATCGAGTTTAAACTATACGTACTATAAGAACATTAATTTTCTTTTTCAATATTTTTTTGAATTTAAATAATTATCCTACAAAAATTGAGTATTCGACCTTTTATCTTATAACATAAAAAGTGAAGACGTCATAAATTGCTCTAAAAATCCTATTGCTCCCTTAATGCTCATGGCTTATAATTTTAGCTCCAATGCTAAGAAAAATTTTTATTGGCCTTTGGTTTGCTTATTTTGCTTATTGCCTTTTCTTTTTAATTTCTAAACGAGAGGAATATCATTGGGATTTTAAAATGCAATATTTTTCAGCTAAGCTTTTAGCTGAAGGGAAGAATCCTTATAATCCTGAAATAACCCGAACTGAAATCGGTACCCCTCTCTGGTATGCCTATCCTCCCCTCACCGCTTGGTTTTACCGCTTGTTCAATTTACTCCCTTATGAAACCGCCAACCTTCTCTTCTTTTTTATCAAAGTGGTTATCCTTATTTTTCTTTTATTTTTTTGGTCGAAACACTTTCTTAATCAATCCCTTGAGCCGACTTTTCTCTTCTTTTGTCTTTTAGCTTTTAATAGTGCTTTATTCCTTGATCTGCGCTCAGGAAACATTAATCTCTTTGAGCAATTACTTCTTTGGTTTGGCTTTTATTTTTTCCTCAAAAAGAAATTTCTTCTTTTTAGTGTTTTCATCTTAATTGCAGCTACTTTTAAAGGGACACCTCTCTTTTTTCTTCTTTTACTTCTAACTACCGATTGTCGGAAGAAATATCTCTTTTTTATTAACTCCATCGGGCTATTCTTGGGATATCTACTGCTTCAATATGCTCTCTGGCCCGAAATGTTTCGAGCCTACCTCGAAGCCGCCCAAAAGACCCTGGTGGAAAGGCGAATAATTTGTCCAACAACTATTGGCCTAATCTACGAAATTTTTGATTTATTAGCTCGAAGACGGGCTATTGTAGTTAATCAAGAGTGGCAGATAGCGCTTTTTATTGTCATTGCCACCATCGTCTTAATCTTAAGTTTCAAAGCTTACATCATCCTAATTAGATTTGGACATGAAAACAAAGAGAAACTATTATTATTTGGACTTTGTTTTGTATATGCCCTAATAACTTTAAGAATGAAAGATTATGCTTATGTCCTTCTCCTTGTTCCCAGTTATTTCATCATTAAAAACACAAGTTACCAAAAAATTTTTCCTTTCCTTTTTGTCATCTCCATTCTTACGGCTGCAAAAAATGTTACCCTCCCTGACTTAGGTTCAGTTTACTTAGTCATTTGGGAGTATTATCCCCTGCTTCTGGCTTATTTAATGTGGGGATTGTATCTGCGAGAGATATTTATTTTAAAAAAGCCGCTGATAACTGACAGAGCTTTTCCTTAAATTACCTTTTTGAGAATTTCTTCGCCGAATTGAAGACAATCCTTCCTTTGAAGATTATCATAATCTTCAAAGGGCTGGTTGCGCTTCTTATAAAATTCTTCCATCAATTTAAAATCATCGGGAGTCAAAAGTCTTTTGGTTATCCGGCCGGGGAAAGACCTCATGGCTACAGGTTCAACTTCACAAAGCTTAGCCAGATTTTCAAGATATTGTTTGGCCCTGTCTGTTCCCCCTGCGCCACAAACAACAAAAACCGCTTTGACTTTTTTGGAAAGAAGCGGAAGGTTTTTTTTAATCAACGCTTCAAGGGATTCAGTTATTCGGCCATAATAAATTCCAGAGCCAATAATTAAATAATCAAAGGAAGAAAGGTCAGGATTTTCCCGAGCATCAAAAACATCAGCAATGGCCCCCATGCCTTCAGAAATCCAGATGGCGGCGTCCCGATTAGAACCATAGCGGGTGCCAAAAACAATCGCCCATTTATGCTTACTGGGATTAGGAAAAAACTTAAGAGGATAGGCTTTTTTAAACAAGAACAATCCTCCTCCTGTCAATAAGGACGTTTTAAAAAAATCTCGACGCCTCAATTTAACCTCCTTTCATCTCCTAAATTATAATTCTTTACTTTAATTAAAGAAATTTTTAAACCTTTTTTAAAGCTACCCATTTTGAGCCATTAGCTGAGGGCAATTAGCTACCGTAATTAAATTTTATTTTAGATACTCCAATTTTAGATACTCCAATTAAGTAAATCCAGCTTTAGGTGATTCTACTTGAAAATTAGAATCACCAAATAAACCCCCTTCGGAAAATCTTCTGTTTTCGTTAAAATAACATGGACTCCCACCTGTTGGCAAAAAGGGTTCCGAATCAGGGCCTTAACTTTATCAGGGAAATAATCTAATTTCTCGGTAAAGTAAAAGACAGAGACTTGATCTGGCGACAATTCAAGAGGGATCATTTCTTGTTTTTTTCTATCTAAATAATTGAGGCCAATTCTCTCCGCTTGCTGACAAAGGCTGGGTTTTAATCTCAAGCGGTTTAATCTGGAGACGAATCGGATCTCATTCATCGAGTTCCAAACTATATTCCTCATTGACTCAAGGGAAATAGAGACTTGGGATAATATTTGTCTAAAGATTAGGGTCAAAAAATAAGTTCCGCCTGGATGATCTGCATCTCGACCGAAGGCAATTCCTAAACCTAAGGCGTTATATCTTGGATCTAGAAGGGGCGGTTCAATTTGAGTCAAATCATCTAAAAGAGGAGTAATCAGAAAAACAATAAAAGCTTCACCCAATGATTGGGGAAGTGGCGGCTGAGGTTCTTTTTTCGCTCTGACTTGAGCTAGCATTTGAGCTATCTCGCTGGCTTCTTCATCTAAACTGATTGAAGGCAATCGATGAGTTTGACGAAAATTCTGGATAAAAGAAAAGACGCTGGTCTTAGCCTCTTCAATTGAAACAATTGGCCGACTCTGGATAAAATCTTGGGTAACAAAATAATTGTCCTTTTCCCCTTTTACCACTCCTAACCCGACTTCATCAAAATGGGGATTAAGGATATTTTCTCGATGCGCCTGACTTTCCATTATCAATTGATGAATCCAGGTGGTGGAAAATGTCTCACTGCAACTTACATTTTCGCCTGCCTGGATAAAGAAAAAACCTCCCCGAATAAGTCGTTCAATGTAAGATTCTCCTTTTGAAGACAGGTGGGAGCAACGATTTTGAGCAGCCATATCCTGACTGTGTTGACGAGCTAATAGAGTAAGCGGTAAAGATAAACGAAGCTGAGAGAGGCCTTTCTTCTGCCGCTCTTCATTAATGAGAGTAAAAAGTTCTTCTTCCAACTTGGCAGGTTCGGGTCTTATCGAGATTACTAATTTCGACCTATTCGGCTGAGAGACCAAAGGAAGTTGAAAAAGAAAAAAAGAGAGGACAAGAATTAAGAGAAACTGGTTAATTCGCTCAGCCGTTTGGCCCATTTGTTTCTATTTTAGGATAATTAGAGATAGACTTTGCAAGTTTTTTAGAAAAAAGAATCGCCTTTTATTGATAACAAAAGAAGTTTAAAATATCCAAAAAGGTAACAAACCAATGACAAATCAATTGGATATTAACAAAAAGTTGATCCTGGCTGGCCTACCCATATTAATTTTTCAGTTTAGCCTTCTTTTACTTGTTTCATTAAACGATTTGATCACCATCTTGCCAGGCAATAAAAAATATGTTTTCCCTCTTTTCGTTCAAAACTATTTTTCAAGTCAAGATATTCAAAAAGAAAGTTCCTTTCTTCTTCAGCTTAAAAAGAACTGGTATCTGCAATCGTCATTTCTTGAGCCACAAAGAGGCGAGATAATCTCATCGCCTCAGTTCAAACCACGAAGATGGATTAAGACTGAGGTGCCTACAACCGTTCTAGCGGCTTTAGTCCACCAAAAAATCTATCCCGAACCAACCATTGGTTTAAACAATATGAGAATCCCTGATGCTAATGAAGATTACAGCCAAAAGCATGATTTAGATAGATACAGCCATTTACCTGGTCAAAGAAATCCTTGGAAAGATCCCTATTGGTTCTGGACGCGCTTTAAAATTCCTAATTATTTCCAAGGAAAACAGGTGTGGCTCCATTTAAAAGGAATCAATTATCGAGCTGAAATTTGGCTTAATGGCCGGTTAATTGCTGGTCCTAAAGAGGTCGTCGGTATGTTCGGGCAATGGTCCTTTGAAGTTTCTGATGTCATTTTCTTCAATCAAAACAACACCTTAGCGATAAAAATTTATCCTCTTGATTTTCCTGGACTTCCGGCTGAACCTCAGCTTCGGACTTTTGGCTCTTTCGGGGAGAATGGTGGACCAACAGGCGATATCGGGAAAAATGTAACGATGCAATGTTCGATCGGCTGGGATTGGATTCCGGAAATAAGAGATAGAAATATTGGCATCTGGCAACCAGTTATGCTTGAAGCCATAGGACCGGTCGATATTAGGTACCCAGTTGTTATAACCAAATTGAGAAAACCAAATCAATCTCAGGCTGGCAGGGAGTCAAATTATTCGGCCTTGTTGACAATTAAAGTCGAACTCCACAATCTTGAACGATTTTTAATCAAAGGCGTCTTAAAAGCCAAAATCAAGCCGGCCAACTTTTCAACCGATGAAAATGCCTCAATTTTCAGCCTTCTAAGCCTAACTTCAGATTTAGCCAATAGATTGACCAATTTAAAAGATATGAGCTCAAAAAAGGTGCTTAATTTAGAAAAAGAAATCGAGCTAGCTCCCCTCGAAACAAGAGAGCTTATCCTGGATTCCAAAGAATTCCCTCAGCTTTTTATTCCAGAACCCCAGCTTTGGTGGCCTGTCGGTCTAGGGCGACCCAATTTATATGAGCTTGAACTCGCTTTTTATCTTTCAGGGAAGATTTCTGATAGGCAAAAAATCAGATTTGGTCTAAGAGAAATTGAAACCAAAGTAACCAAAATTAGCGATTGGGTGCGACGCGACTTTTTCATCAATGGAGAGCCCCTTTTTCTTCGAGGAGGCGCTTGGGTTCCCGAAATGCTTTTACGTCGGGAATCTAATTTTGATTGGTTGTTAAAAGAATTGCTTCTCTGGCGTCAAGCTAACTTGAATCTGGTTCGCCTTTGGGGAGGTGGAGTTACTCCAGCCGAGGAATTTTTTGATCTTTGTGACGAATTAGGGCTGCTTGTTTGGCATGATTTCTGGATAACTGGCGATTGCCAAGCCACTTGGGGCAAAGGAAGTCGGGACTGGCCTCTTGAGACAAAGGTCTTTCTCGATAATGCTCGCTCTACCGTGCTTCGGCTCCGCCATCATCCTTCTCTTTTTCTTTGGACGGCCGGTAACGAAGGCTACCCTCGTCGAGAAATTTATGAGCCTTTAAGAAATAAGATAATAGCTGACCTTGATGGAACCAGGCCCTTTCTTCCTTCTTCTGGGTATACAGAACCACCTGAAGATTGGGGCTTAAGCCTTCCTGACAATCAACCTTCGGGAAGTTACTCCGGTGGGCCTTATTGGTGGGTTAATCCAAAAGATTATTATGAACTTGTTGACCGTGGTCGTGACTGGCTCTTTAAAAATGAAGTTGGACTCCCTTCTTTGCCTCTCCTTTCCAGTCTAAAGCAATTTCTACCTGACTTAGTTTCCTCGCCTGACCTTCCTTTCCCCTTGAATCACATCTGGGGCTTTCATGATGCCTGTGAAGGCAATGGAAAATACAGCCTTTATGATAAGGCTATTCGCCAGCGCTATGGTGAACCTCGCAGCTTAGAAGACTATGTTTGGAAAGCTCAACTTATTAATGCGGAAAATTATCGAGCCATTTTTGAGGCGGTCAATCAATCGTTGGACCGAGTCAGCGGCGTTATTCTTTGGAAAACGAACTCGGCTTGGCCAAGTGTCATGTGGCAGCTTTATGATTATTATCTTCGTCCTAATGCGGCCTATTACTTCACTCGCCGGGCTTGTCAACCCCTTCATCCTCAACTCGATCTCCGCGATTTAACAGTTTGGATTATTAATCATCGATCGGAAAAAAAGCCTAACTTGCTTATCACGGCTGAGCTCTTGAGCTTTGACGGCCAAAAAAGATGGTACCAAGAACAAATTATTGAGATAGATGGCCGGACAGCCAAGAAACTTTGGCCTATTAAATTAACTCAACCATCCTTCCTTGTCCTTAGACTTTATTCGCTTGATTTAGATCAAAAGGAAAGTATCTACCTGCCGCATAAGAATCACTCCCCTTCTTCCCATTTTCCATTTAGTTTAATTGATTCACCTAAAATTTTAAAATTTCCTTCAAAGGCTCAACCTATAGCCGAAAATTATTATTGGCTTTCTCCAAATGATAATTTCACCGTCCTTCAGCATTTGCCCAAAATAAAAATTCAAGGCGAAATGAAAGAAATTTCCCCATCTTCAGATCCCTTAAAAAAACTAAAAAGTTGGGAAATTCGGCTACATAATCCAACCGAGAGTCCAGCTTTTTTCATTCACTTAACTCTAGTTGACCAAAAAGATAAAGAAATTTGGCCCATCTTTTGGGAGGATAACTTTATTTTTCTGCCTCCAGGCCAATCAAAACAAATTAAAGTTGAAGGATTGATGTCTTTTTTAGAAAAGAAAAAAGTTCGCTGTCGCCTCGAAGGCTATAATTTAATTCCTATGGAAATAAGCTTCCAACCTTAAAATTGCCAAAGCTCCCTTAAAAATTTTAAGAATCGCTTCAAGCCTTTAATTTTTTGACCTTTTTCTCGCTTTCTTCAAAGCAACCTTTTCTAGCTTTTTTATAAATCTCCTTTCACCGTTTGGTTCCAACTTGTCCAACTCCGATTCATCATCGTCGCCGCAGAATGGCGTTAAGAAAAACAATTTCTTTTCCCTCCGTTCTTTTTTTTTCAATATCTTTAAGGATATTACAAGATTTTTTGTTACATTTTGTTATTTAATGAAACTTTCCAAAAGCGGCCATCTTCCCGAATAAAAAGCGAGGTTTGGCCATCCTCACTCAGAAGACGGGCTTCCCATGAATTCCAGGTTGTTTTAATCTCCGGCGGCCATTGATAAGACTCAACTTTAAGCTGGGTTAAACCAAGTTCATCAATATTTTCACAATAACGGCCATAGCGATTAAAAAAATCCTTTTGACGGTAATAAACTTGTCTCAGAGCCCAGGAAGCATCCTGGTCAAAGCTTAGCTGAAATTCCTCTCGCCCTTCGCCCACAATCTTATCGGAAAATTGGACATAACCCCACATTTCAGGATAATGGATATTAATCAATCCGGTCGGCGCCCAAACCCAATTATCTTCGGCTAAAGGTCGTCCGCTGACTGGATCTTTTGCCTTTTCATAGCGACCATCTTTGACATTTACTCTGTATTCAACTCGAGAAAAATTAATCCGCCACTGATCACCTGGGTCAGGTTTCATTTTCCGCGGAGAAAGACATTCTTTAAGAACTTCCCAAGGAAAGGCCAGCTCCACTGTCCAACCTTTATCTTTATCGCCAGGTTTATTAATTGTGCCATCGATTTTCACAGCCGCCTGCAATCCTCGGATATCCCAAGCATGAATCGCTGGCCCACCGTCCCGATAGGGACGAACCAGAAGCAAATCCCAAACTGTGCCAAAAGCGTTAATTTCCAACTCATAATATTCATGGGTATCGCCATCAGGATCAATAAAAACTTCAAAGTCGTTGTCTTGATAAATAATAGAATCCCGCTCCTTCAAAGTCGCCCAAATATCCCGCTCTTCAAGTTCAGCCCCAACATAAAAATAATTGTCGTCCCAAAGCATCTTAGCTCTTGTCCGAAAACGAGGTCTAGGTCGGTTCTCACCTTCAATATCGACAAAATCTTCGGTCCAGCGAGCTTGCCGCCAGTCTCGCTCATCCAGAGCGCCATCGATTTTTAAAGGAGCCGAAGTGCGATAGCAAACATAATTCGGTGGGGCAAAAGAAATTTTCGGCACTGGGAATTTTTCAGATTCATTTCCGCTACTCCCCTGGTTTAAAATAACTAAAATGCCTATCAAAAAGATTATTTTAGATCCAATCATAGCCATTCTCCTTATCACTACGACTTTGATAGTTTGTTAAGGACCCTATTATGGCGAAAAAAAAATAAACCGTAAAGCCAACTGGTTCTTATTAAATTCTCTTCATCTAAATATAAAATTTTTTTAAAACCTCTTAGCTTCCATTTGAGCTTTAGATAACTAAAAAATGGGTAGGGAGAATTAGTTGGCTACTCGCCCTGCCACCTTAATATTAAATCTAGCTTCCCTTTTGATAACGCTTAATTTTTCATCTTAATCCAAAACTTTTTTGCTTGGCTGCAATTATTCTTATAATTGTGCTTTGACAAGCTTTACCTTATGGGTCTCATTAGTTCATCTGGAGATCTCTTCTGCTTTCTCTCCCCTTATGCTTATGATTAACTCCTTAATTTCAGTTTCTATTCCTGATTTTTTAATAGCTTCTCGGGCTATACGAGCTAAACCAAAACAACATGGGACCTCCATGTGAAGAACAGTTATGCAGGAAGGTTTATTCGCTTTAATGATTTCAGTTAACTTTTCTATATAGCCATCAATCCCTGTATCCAGTTTAGGACAAAGAATAATCAAAACTTTTCCTTTTAAAAAATCAAAGTGGAAATTAGGATAAGCACAAGGAACGCAATCAGCGGCTAGCAAAATATGAGCTTGTTCAAGATATGGAGCAAAGGGGCTGATCAATTTCATCTGAATAGGCCAGTTGCTCAATTGAGATTCCATTCTGGCTATGCCCTCTAGGATAAAACCTTCATTTTCCCTTACCAGCTCCTTATCTTTTTCCTTATGTCTTGGAATCGCCATTGTTCGAGCTGATGGACAAGAATGATGATAGCTCTGATGGTCCAATTCAATTAAAGGATTTTTTATCCCTTTTTCTTCAAGAAAATCAATTGCCTCCCTTAAAAGTTTTGTCTCTCCATGGTCTTGCAAATGCTTCAGATGAGCTAAAATAACGTTTTTCCCTTGTTTCACCAGATTTTCCATCACTCTTTTTTCATCGTAAGGCTCGGCCTCTCTTTCAACAATTTCAATGGCGCCCATAGGACATTGGTTTACGCAGGCTCCCAGACCATCACAAAAGAGATCCGAAATAAGTCTAGCTTTGCCGTCGATAATTTGAAGAGCTCCTTCAGGGCAATTGGGAAGGCACTGGCCACAACCATTGCAAAGTTCTTCCTTAATTTGAATTATTTTCCTTTTCATCAACTTAACTCCTTTTAAAAGAAATAGTTAAAGATAAGGTTAGCTTGACCATAATTAATTAAATATTTACCTTAAAAACTCTTTATCTCTTAAAAATATAGGTTTTAGTTCTTTTCGATAGGTTTTTGCCTCAGCATTAAGATCACAATCAATCTGCACATCCTTTTCTCCAAGTCTTAAATTTAAGAGACGACAATAATGAGCTTTCTTTTCACCTGGATATTTATTGAATTCGAAATTAATACAGAAAAGACAACTTCTTAGGACTTCAATATTTCTTTTCAGCTTTAATAATCTGAGAAGTTCAACCAAAAAAACAAATATTGCTTCTTTGTTCTTTTCAGGGAATTTTTTTAAAACTTGGCCAAACCATTTCTCATATTCTTGAAGCTTGGCAACTATTTCTTCCCCTCTTTTTGTCAACTTAAGATATTTTATTCTCCCGTCGAGGTTGGCTGGCTCTTTGATTATATAGCCCCTCTTTTTCAAAAGGCTAATGGCTTCACTTATAGTCGACTTGGTTAATAAAAACTCAGCTGAAAGATAACTGATGGTGTTGCCTTTATTCTGATGATGCTTAAGATAGTTAAGAAATTGGATCATAATGGGCGATAATCTATACTTCTGAGCTATTTCCCATAACTGGGCTCGATAAACCGCAAAGAGTTTCTCGAAGGCTTGAAATATTTTTTTATCGATATTCGTCATTTTTAAAATAAATATATAGTTCGGATTCCGAACTATTATATTCTTAAAATCTGATTTTGTCAAGATCAATTTCATGATTTAATCTGCACTAATCACCTTTTTTTTTGGATTCTTCCACCGCCTGATTAAAGATCTTTTTGTGGATGGAGCCTGTTTAACCGGATAGACTTATTCGGCCAAGAAAAATGGCCCCAGTTTTCGAGCTTGAGACGAGACCCCCTTTGGGTCAGCTTATAAACATCCTTTTTATAGGGCCCATTGATCATTATTTGCTTCTTCTGATTGACGAATCGCTAATTCTACGAGTAAATGAGTTAAATATTTTGGCCGGAATTGTGCCTAATCAGAAGAAATGGCTAATCTTAGCTATAAATGAATATAGAAATACCGCCGATTACCTCGACAAGAGAATCAATGATGCCTCAGCTTTTCATACAGCTGATGTCATTTTTCTTAATGATAATACTCTAAAATATGTCTTCATGGCCACTTGCGCTAATTGGAACAACATGTTCAGTCTGGCCTTTGGCTTCTCTGGTCAAGCCCCTTCCTATTATAACTATTTTATTTATTTTACTTAAGCAGATTCTTTTAACTAAGTTCTACTCAAGCCGTGACGCTGGCGTCTTAGATTCATAAGGAATTTTATGATCAATTTCGGTCTTCTAAGTTCAGTCTTCGATTTTTTTCCACCTTTGGCGGCCCCCTCCTTCTTTTGGAACCCTGGATCAACAAAGAGCAGATCAAGGGCAGATGAATTCAAATAGGCCCATAATCAAGAAAAGACCTTTTTTTTTCCTAAAAATAGTAAATAAAAAAGGTCCGAAATTAAAAAATAGGTAAATTAGTGAGGCGGTACCAATTTAAAATTAGAGATAGGAACCGAATTGTTCGGTCGCCGCAAAAAGCATCATAATATTTTGAGGAGGAGCATGAGGTGGAACCGAGCAAGCCGTACTTAAAATATAGCCTCCCCCTTCTTTAGCCGCGGCAAGACATTTCGTGGCTTGTTCAAAAACGATTTCAGGCGTTCCTTTCAAGATAATATTGACAGGATCAACATTACCTTTCAAAAAAAGCCTATTCCCTACTCTTTTTTTCGCTTCGGCTAAATCAACATTGCCGAGAGGTGGCGGATCGAGAGTATCAATTCCATTAGTTCCAGTTTCAGCGATTAGTTCTAAGCGATCCCCAATCTTGCCACAGGTGTGGGTATAGATGGGCAAATCATATTCGGCTTTAATCCCTTGAATAACCATTTTTTCATAAGGAAGGACAAATTCCTGGTAGTGCTTAAGGGAAATGAACTGACCACCAGCAAAAGCCGAGGAAATTAAAATAGCGTCAACTCCGCAAGCTGCTAACCCTAAGCCATAAGTAATTGTCCCTCTAGTTAAAGCCTTAAGGCATTCCTTAAATTTAGCTGGTTCTCTTTTCATAGCCAAAAAACCAGCTTCATAACCTAAAAGTTCAAGAAGCTGACTAAAAGGCGAAAAAACTTCGCCATGAATGGAAACTTTATGGCCAACCCGGTCAACCAACAGTTTCACTGTGTCGTAATGCCAAGGTGGGAAAAAATTGGATGGATCATTAGGATCAGGGGGTTCGTTCGAAAATCCCCAATAGAAAGGATATTTCAAGCCTCCTAAGTCATGAGGCTCAAGATAAAAGAGTTTTTCGGGTTCAATTTCCTCGAAGCGAGCCTGACCTTTTCGACCATCCTCCCGAAAGACATGAGGATTATCATCTGGTGGACAAACAGTTATCCAACCATTAAACCAGTAAATAATCTTTTTATCTTCGTTTTTTTCAATTTTTTTTATATATTTCGACCAATTCGGGTCTCTTCCTGGGAGATTAATGAGAATACCGTCAAAACGATACCGCTGCTGAAGCCTAATTAAAGCCTCAGCGAAACCTTCACTGCTATGCCAAATTTCAATTGCCTCTAATCCACTAGCTAAAAAATAATGCCCTAGAGACAATTGACACATGACCGGAACTCGATCTGGCTGACTGAGTCGCATTGCCTCAAACATCCTTTTTTTGCTACTGATCATGATTATTTTGGATTTAATTTAATTTTATAACAAGTTTAATTTCTTTAAAGCCCTGACAACTAAAGCACCCGAAAACCACACAAATATCTTCACCCCCCCATCAAGTCTGAGCAAACCAATCAGCCTAAATTAAGTTGCCCTTGATCGTTCGTTTTTCCCTCAAATTAAAACTCAATTTTTAAGGCTAGTAAAGGAAGAAACGGTAACAAATATACTGTCTGCTCTTGGCCTTCATCCCAGAATTTATAATAAACATTTTTTCGATTATAAACATTTTGAATATCAAGGCTAATGAGGAAAAACCACCCTCGGTAAGAGAACTTCTTCTCTAACTTAAGATCAAGGCGATGATAAGGAGGATAACGAAGTTGATTAATTCTGCTTAAATCAAAATAGCTAGTATCTTTCTGCCTAGAAAGTTCGAAATCAAAGGGAGTGTAGGGTGCCCCACCAGTATATCGCCATTTTAACGATAAACTAAAGCTAGAAGAAAATTCATAATTAAGCCAAAGGTTAAAGATATGGCCATAATCAAAATCACCAGGCCGCTTGACGCCATCAAGGGCTTTAAATCGAACTCTTGAAAAACTGTAATTAGTTAACCAAAACATTTTAGCCCAAAGCGAACCTTTGGCTGAGATTTCTATCCCTCGAGCATAACCAGCTCCGAGACTTAAAAGCTTTGAGCCAAAAAAGGTTGGGACTAAACTTCCTCCCTGGTTAGCCAGGGTAAGATAAGGATTAGCTGAATCAACCGGATAATGACTAGACGATTTAGTATAAGCCTCTAAGTTAAATGTTAATTTGTCTTTAAAACCATGTTTAATCCCCAGAGTAATTTGATTAGATTTTAGAAATTTAAGATTTTTATTTTCAGGATGAGCCTTTAACCAAAAGGGTTCAGGAGATTGATAATATATCCCTAAGGAAAATTTCATTTCAGTCGAAGATGAAAGGCCTAAATTAACTCCTAGTCTAGGGCCCAACACAAAGTCATCCGTATAGCCTAAATAATCTCCTCTTAACCCCAAGATAGTTTTTAATCGACGACTAAAGAAATAGCTAATTTGAAAATAAGAGCCAAGACGCTCAGTCTCTAAGTCAGTATTGCTCGTTCGACGTGAATAACGATAGCCCAGACGATCAACAACCAAATATCCACCTCGATAATAAAGGTAATGGTGGGCTTTAAGCCATATTAATTCGAGTCCAGTGCTCATCTCAAGACGAGAAAAAGGATTAACTTCAAAAGCTAATTGGAAGGTAAATTCTTTTTCCTTAGATTTAAAGGTTTGCCTTTCAATACTCCGACTAATTAATGAATAATTGTAGCCATTATTAATGGCTGAGAAAGTAAAATAGCCAATTGCGCTTTGACCTAATATTGCCCTTAATTTCATTCCCAAAACATGGAGCTGGTCCCCAATTTTAATTCTCATCCGCTGTTCATCCGGTTCATCATCTTCTTCAATTTTTAGATAATCTTGAGCTCCTATAGTTATTAGGGAAAACTTAAGTCGATTGGTAAGGTCATAGGTAAAAAATGCTTGGCCATCAAAATAGTCAGGAACAACGGTCATCTCATGGGTGAAATAGCGGGGAATACTTGAAAAAAATTCTTTGCGAAGCGAAAAAATCCAAGAACCTCTAGATGAAAATAATGGTCCCTCTAAACCCCCTGTAATTCCCAATAAATTCAGTTCAAAATTTCCCTTAATTTGGGAACGATCCCCTTCTTGAAGATGGACATGAATAACTGAAGAAAGGCTATCGCCATAGCAAGCAGGAAAGCCTCCCGTAAAAAAATCGATTTTTTTAATCAAACTCGGATTGAGAAAACTAACGACACCGCCACAAGAGTTCTGCGAACCAAAATGGCTTAAGGTTGGGACTTTGACTCCTTCGATAATAAAGAGATTTTCAACCGGGCTTCCCCCGCGGACAATTAAATCATTTTTAAAGTCGCCAGAGGAAGCTACACCCGGCCATGTCTGCAGGGCCCGACTAAAATCATCGAAGGTGCCTGGAAGATTTCGAAGGTCAACCCCAGTCAAGCTAACCAGGCTGGAGCCAATTGTTTCGGCTCGCTTTGAGGCTTCGGCGGTCACCATAATTTCTTTTTTTAGCTTCTCCAGTTCTATGATAATTTCAACTTCTTTTTCTTGGCCAGCAATCTGAAGTTGAACTAAATAAGGCAGGTATCCCTCTTTCTCAAAAAGAATTTCATAGGAGCCGGGGTCAATTTCCTTGTAGCAAAAATGTCCCTCCTGATCTGTTTCTAACAAAAGATTAGAATTGATAATAATTACTTTGACCCCGGTAAGCGGCGTTAATGAGGCTTTATCGATTACTTTCCCCTTAAGATTACATAGGTTAAACTTCTCAGCATCTTTGGCCATTTGGTCTAAACCAGCGCCAAAAACAGACGTTGTTCCTAAGTGAATTTCGAAGCTAATAAATAAAAGGCCTATGAAAAAAATCGAAAATATAGACTTGCTTTGGGGAAAGGAAATAACTTTTACCATTCCCCTCTCCCCCCTTGAGTTATTGGCTTTAATATGTTAATAACCCCCTTTCCAGTTTTAAATTTAACCTCTATTCTGGCAATCGGTCTAATAAAAAACAGGCAAAAAATGACAAAACTCACCGCCTTTAATTATTTTAGTAAAACATTGTCGAGCTGAAACCAGAATCGACCAGGCTCATGATAAGCCCCGATGAAGATGCCCATAATATCATAAGGCTCAAGACCCATATCTTGAAAAGAAAAGAAGAATTCCTTCCAATCAGGTCCAGCTACAAAGAGGCGGCTGAAAGCTGGGTTAAAGCCTGTGTGTTGGGCAAAGACAACGAGAGCATATGGTCTTTCATTACCTTTGAGCCAAAAAGAAATGCCTTTAAAAGAGGAGAGATTAGCTGGGGCCATCCTGGCGGCTCCAGGGAAGAACATCACTCCAGCCCAAAGCAAGGTCCCATTGGTGACTATTTCTCCTGAAACGCGAAGTGATTGACGGCTCCCCCCAGCTCCCTCTTTGACCAATTCCATTTGAGCCATTGACTTCCCGCCAACGATCTGATCAGTTGACACCGACCAGCCGGCCCCAAAATAGGCACTAATCTTTTCGCCTTCAAAATCGCTAATTAATCCAGAACCAGCGGAAGGTTTAGGAATGCTTTTTAGCTGGTTTAACCTTTCTTTTTCTTGAATAACTTTTTGCTGATATTTTTCTCTTTCTACCTTTACCCCTTCTTTCCAAACGGCGATAATTCGCCTGGTTGCTTTGATATCTTCATCAGGGTGGCCGTCAACCAGAACAAGATCAGCTAATCCACCTGGTTTTATCCAGCCCCGATCTTTTAGCCCAAATTTTTCAGCCGGTAAAGACGTAGCTGCTTTTAAAGCTTCAACGGGAGTCAAGCCAGCCCAGACTAAGAGTTCAAGTTCATGGTGTAAACTCGCGCCCATAGCCGTTCCTGGATTAGGCACATCAGTTCCAGCCAAAATAGGGACTTTGTTTTCTTTAAGCTGCTGAATTACTCGGCGTCTCGTCTCACTAAGTTTTTTTCTCCTTTCTTGAGGAATATCAACTGGAATTTTACTTTTTAAAGACCTAATATCCGCCACGGTTAAAAATGGCGATAAAGCCGGATCATCAATTAAAAATTGGGGATCAGAGATTCCGCTTAGATTTTCAAGAACCGTCAAAGTTGAAATAATAAAAGCTTTCTTATTAGCCATCAAAGAGCCAAAATTTGAATCGTAAGAATCATCGAAATAGATATGGGCCAAACCATCAGCTCCCAAATTGAGGACATCAAGACAGTTTTTAAGAGTAGCAGCATGGACAATCGCCAATTTACCGTGCTTATGAGCTTCTTTGATTAAAGCTTCGATTGTGGCTAAATTAAGGGTTGGCGTTGGACGCAAATAAACTTCACCTGAATCATAGATTATCTTAATGAAATCAGAACTGTCAGCTATTCTGGCCTCAACAAAAGCCGCAGCCTCATCAGGATTAGTTAGAGTTGGTATTTTTAATCCATATTGAGTTCCATGACCACCTGGCGCTGTGGCTAGGGTACCTGCAGAAACAAGATAGGCTAAATTTTGAGCTTGCCCAGCCTTTTGTTTTTTCTTGACCTCCTTCATCAGTCCAACATCCATGAACATATCAATAACTGTCGTTACTCCAAAGATAAGAGCCTGCTCGAGAGCCTGAGGGGTGACGACATGAACATGGCTATCAATCAAGCCAGGAAGCAAAGTTTTTCCCTGACCATCAATTATCTCGGCTTCACTTGGGATGGCGAGCTCTTTACCTAAAGCCTGTATTCGATCGGAAATTATAATAACATTTGTCTTTGGAATTATTTCTCTCCCATCAAAAACCCGAACATTTTTTAGAGCGATTGGTCTAGAATTTTTCTTTTCACCGACAAAAAAAGGCTTATCAAACTCAAATAAGGAAAAGGAAAGCCAAAAGCTATTAAGGATAGCCAAACTAAGATAGATTAATTTTCTCATTGCTTGTTTCATTCCTAATCACTCGTTTAATTGGCTTTTAGCCTTACCATTATCCCAGACCAAATCATATAGCCTAAAAATCTTCAATCCGCCCAAGCAAGGCAATCCCGAAAGCTTTGCAATTGGGCCCAGCCAAGAAGCCTCTGTTCAGTCAAAATTAAAAATCAAGCTTTGTCCTCACTCGCCTTTTCAAGACCATCCCTTGTTTTAAAAGCTAAAATAGTAATCTCGTCTCCTGCTTTAATTTTCTCAATAATCTTTCTAGATCCTGGCTCGTCATAAAGATTAAAATCTCTTATTGGAAGGAAACATAATTTTAAAACCACCTTTTTGGTCATTTAAACCTAACTTTATATTTAAAGAGTAAAAATTAAATCAACGATTCAGATGGCCAAATTTTAATAAATAAAAAAAAAGGAAGTCAACAAGCCTTTAACCTTAGTAATAAAACCAAATTCTAGTTTAATTCCGAGATTGAGAAATTAAAAAGAGAGAGTTAATATAATTCGTAAAAAATGAATGAAATAGTGTTGATCGATGGACATGCTCATTTAGATGAACTTCCTGATCTTCTTTTATCGCTTGAAGAGGCGAAAAATGCTGGGGTTAAAGCTATTATTGCCGTGGGCAGTGCTCTTGACTCAAATAAAAAAACCATAGAAATTGCCTCTGGCTACCCTACTTATGTTTATCCGGCGATTGGTTATCATCCTTGGGACATAAAAGAACAAGAGGTGGAGGCTAATTTAATATTCATTCAAGACCATCTTGAGAAATGTGTCGCCTTAGGCGAAATAGGTTTGGATTATAAGGCTAAAGTAAAAAAAGAATTCCAACATCATGTTTTCGGCCAACTCCTTGAATTGGCCCATCAATATGATAAACCCGTTATTATTCATTGTCGCTATTCTCATGAGAGGGCCTTCAAAATGATTGTTGAAAAAAGAATCCGGAAAGCCGTTTTTCATTGGTATTCTGGTTCCCTTGAACTTCTTGACGAAATCATGGCTCAAGGTTATTTCATTTCAGCAACGCCCGCTCTTCTCTATAGCCCACCTCATCAGGCGGCAATAAAAAAGGCTCCCCTCGACAGGATCTTATTGGAAACCGATACGCCAGTCATTTATCAAGGGATAGAGTCAAGACCTAAACATGTGTGGATCACTTTAGAACAAACAGCTTTATTAAAAGGATTAGACATATTCCTTGTAGCTATCCAAACGACAGCCAATGCTCGCCAATTCTTCAACCTTCCCTAATCTTACTCTCTCTTGATGAATCGTTAGCTTTTTTAAGCGAGGCAGGATATTTTCCAATTTGAATTAGCAAATGCTCATCTATTTTAAATTTATCAATTTAATTTTCTTAGAATTTTTATGGATTTTATATCGCAATTTTTTTCTCAATTTTATTTTGAAGGAAGAACAATATAGCCGGCATTTTCTTTTTCTTTAAATTCGATCATGACACCAAAGGGTTGAGAAAGTTTTTTTAAACCCTCGATAATTTGTCGGCTCAAAATTGGATCAGCCAAAACCGGCCTCCCTCTAATCCAACGAGGTTTTCCAAAACCAAGGGAAATCGGCACAAGTTTAACTTCCTGTAGATCTTTCCCCTGCCACTTCAGACAAGCCACAACCGATTCCCAATATTCAGGCTGACTAGGAAAACCACGGCGATCCGAGCTATAGCGAGCTTCATTGAAATCAGCCACATGCTTATCCTCTCCTAAGCGATAGGACTCATAGTTTTCCTGAGGTAATCGCAACGGAGTTTCGTTTTGAAAAATGAAATTACCTAAGCTGTAAAAGATGGGTTTACCTTTATAAATTTCTATTCCTTTTAAAATATGGGGACCATGATTAACGACCACATCAGCCCCAGCCTCAATGGCAGCATGAGCAAAATCAACCAAAAAAGCAGCCGGCAAAAATCTATCTTTTCCTTGTTCATGACTGTGAACAGAGACTATAGTTAGGTCGGCTAGACCACTCGCATTTCGGATGACTGCCGTTATTTCGGCCAGATCATCTGGATGAAGGGAAGTTCTAATTTCCGGAATTTCTCCTTTAACGAATCGCTGCCGCAGGAAGATCAATTGATCACTATCTTTGGGTAGGATCAAACCCCACTGCTGCATAAGGCCTCGCAAATAATCCATTTGCTCGGTGGTAACCACATAAGTGGTTATAAATCGAAGGGGATTAAGACCGGGCCGAGGAGGAATGTCATCGCGAGACTTACTTGCCCGGACATGATCGGGAAAGGTAGAAGCACAAGAAATTAAAGCTATCCTAGCTTTTGCTGTTTCTAGAAAACGAGCTTCCCTAGCTTCAGCCAAGCTCCGGCCTACACCAGCGTGAACTAAGCCGGCTTGTTCGACATATTTTGTCGTCAATTCCATACCTAACACGCCAAAATCGCCGGCATGATTATTCGCTCTCGAAACCATATCAAAACCGGCCCAGACCAATTCTTTGGCCAGAACAGGTTCAGCCCGTAAATAAGTTCCGCCACTTTCATGCATGGGATATGGTTCATAGTCATGAAACAGGACTTCAAGGTTAGTAAAGGCTACATCGGCTGATCTAACGAGCTCAATCAATTTAAGAAATTCTGATTCAACATAAACTGAAAGTCGCCTGGTAATGATTGAATCGCCTGTCAAAATCATAGTCACAGAGGATGGCTTAGTCTGCTCTGCAGCCCAAAGATGCAAGGCAGAGCTAATTAACCAAAAGAAAATTAACGACGATAATAAAATTTTAATTACTTTCATTTTCTCAGAACCTCCCTCAATTTAGATCTATCAAAATTTTTTTATTAAGGTAAAATTTTTATCATATCTTTAAATCAAATTTAAGGAAGGCATCGTTGGCCTAGTTGGGCTATATTGTCTATCTAAATAGAAACAGAAGTTGAATTTGGCCTTAACAAAAATTAAAATCAGGTCCAAAATATAATAAGGGAGATAAGTTTTAAATTTATTTATTAGGAGATGTAAGATGTTTTCAGAACTAATCATTAGGGAATATAAACCCGAGGACCTGGACCAAATTCTTGAACTTGTTCGAGAGCTGGAAGCCGAGTTAGCTGAAAGATTTCCTGAGGTACAGCTTATTTCTAGTATTGACCATTATAAGAATCGATATCTTGTCTCGGGTAACAAATATAAGACCTTTGTCGCTGAAATTGATGGCAAGATCGTTGGTTACTTGATGGGATATCCCTCGACTGGGGCCCTTGAGGTTGATAATATGTATGATATTTTCCCCTCTCCTAGTTGGAAGCCTAAAGAATTCTTCTTGCAAATAACTTTCGTCTCTAAACCCTATCGTAACCGGGGAATTTCCCGCCGTCTTCATGAAAAGGTCATAGAATATGCCCGTGATCAAGGCTACGAGGAAATTTATGCTTGTATTGCCAAATGGAATCTTCCTGAAATCAAGGTGGTTAGTTCATTAAAATTTGAAATGAAAGATCTGGGGCATCGCTACCGCCTCACCCTCAAACTCCGCTAAAATTAGGGACCTTAACAATTTTTGCTAAAATTTACGGCTGGTTTTATCTATTTTTTAATGACTAGCTCATGGAGAGGACGGCGCTTTTTGGGTTGCCTCTCATCAGCTGGATAACCCAGAGGGGTAAAGGCTATAGGGTCCCAATCATCCGGAAGTTGAAATATTTCTTTTGC
>JAOAFQ010000192.1 GCA_026416195.1 Candidatus Aminicenantota bacterium
AGATGTGTATAAGAGACAGCCTTCTAGGGGCCTTCTTTATGGCCACTGATATGGTGACTTCACCCATAACTCCTACCGGCACTTGGCTCTATGCTTGCGGCATTGGGTTAATCATTGGAGTTATTCGACTTTTCGGAGGATTGCCTGAAGGAGTAATGTATTCTATTCTCCTTATGAATACCTTTGTTCCTCTTTTTAATCATTATTTCAGGCCGCGCATCCTGGGCGAAAGGAGAACTGGCTAATGAGCCTGGCCACGAGGATGATTGCTGTGTTAACTTCAGTCGGTCTTATTTCAGGAAGCTTCTTGGCCATTGTCGGCCAAATAACTAAAGAAAAAATTCTTTTCAATAAAAAACATGAAATTGAAATGGCCGCTTTAAAAGTTGTCCCTGGAGCTCACTCAGTTAAAATGATTTATGAGAATCGGGATTTTGCCATTTTTGAAGATCGAGATGAAGCCGGCCATCTCGTCGGCTATGCCATCCAGGCGGCTGGGACAGGTTTTCAGGATAAAATTGTTCTTGAGGTAGGACTCGATCCAACTTTGTCTAAAGTGTTGGCTCTAACCATAATTGAGCAAAAAGAAACGCCAGGTTTAGGGGCTAAAATCACCGATGAAGCGAGCTTCCTCCGCTTTTGGCGGAATCGTGATTGCCGCCAAGAACTTTCTCTTCGCAAGCCTCCAGTAAGCGATCCTGCATCCCTAGCTCCTAATGAAGTTAATGCGATTACTGGGGCAACTATTTCTTCTCAAGCCGTTTTAAATATTGTCAATGAAGCGATAAAAAAAGTAAAACAATTGCAGAGCGAAGGTAAATTATTAAGCAAAGAGTAAAATGGCTCAAAAGACAATTAAGTCCGAATTCTTTAAAGGCATCTGGAGTGACAATCCAGTTACTAGGCAACTCCTCGGTCTCTGTTCAGTTCTAGCGGTGAGCAATGCTGTCATAAATGGCGTGGCCATGGGTCTTGCGGTGACTTTTGTTTTAGTTTTCAGTTCCCTTATTGTTTCGGTTATCCGCAAAATCGTACCTAATCAGGTTCGAATTGCCTCCTTCATTGTCATCATCGCTACCTTTGTGACCATAGCTGATCGAGTCTTAGCTGCTTATTTTCCGCAACTCTCTAAGGCGATGGGTCCTTATGTTCCACTTATTGTGGTTAATTGTATTATTCTTGGCCGAGCCGAAGCATTTGCTTCTAAAAATAAGGTCGGACGGTCCATTATTGATGCTTTGGGGATGAGTTGTGGCTATATTCTCACTCTCTTATTAATGGGCTTCATTCGGGAGCTTCTAGGCAACCGATCCATTCTGGGTTATCAAATTCTCGGAAAATGGTTTGAACCCTGGGTAGTAATGCTCTTACCTCCTGGAGCTTTCATTATGCTGGGATTAATTATTGCCCTTTTCAATTTGATCGAAAATAAAATTAAAGAAAAACAAAAACTGCGATGAATCTATTAGTCATTTTTATTTCGGCGGTCTTAATCAACAATTTCGTTTTTTATTATTTTCTCGGCTTATGCCCTTATCTTGGAGTAAGCCGGAAAATAGGGCCATCTATTTCTATGGGGATGGCGGTTACTTTTGTCCTTAGCCTCACGGCTGTGGCTTCCTGGATGATAAACCACTGGATTCTTCTGCCTTATGGCCTTGATTATCTGCAAATTGTCTCTTTTATTCTGGTAATTGCCGCCTTAGTTCAGCTGGTCGAAATGTTTATTCGGAAGGTCAGTCCTCCTTTATATCAAGCTATGGGGATTTATCTTCCTCTAATTACGACTAATTGCGTTATTATGGGCTTGGCTCTTCTCGCCGCTCTGAAAAATTATAATTTCCTTGAAACAGTTATTTTTGGAGTTTCAGCTGGTCTTGGTTTCACTTTGGCCATCGTCCTTATGGCAGCGATCCGGGAGCAACTCGATTTAGCTGATGTCCCGCGACCGTTGCGAGGGGCAGCGATTGCCTTGATTACAGCTGGCATCATTTCTTTGGCCTTTATGGGCTTTTCGGGGATAATTAAATGAACCTCTTTATTCCGGTAATAACTATGGGCCTTATAGCTTTTGTTCTTTCCGTAGGTTTATTTTTCGCCTACAAAAAGCTTAAAGTGGCCATTGATCCCCGACTAGAAGAAATTGCCGAAATTCTTCCACAAGCCAATTGCGGTGCCTGTGGTTTTGCTGGTTGCCAAGCTTTAGCTGAAGCTCTGGTTGCAGGCCAAGCTGAACCTAATGCTTGCCCAGTAGGCGGTAATGAAGTGGCCACTCGATTGGCTGCAATTCTGGGCGTTGAAAGCTCAGCGGTTATTAAAAAGGTAGCCCGGCTCCATTGTCGAGGCCACTATGAGGCTGCTCCTGTCCGTAGCCTTTATGTGGGGGTGAGCACATGTTTTGCCGCTCATTTGCTCGGCGGCTATAAACTCTGTACCTATGGTTGCCTCCACTTAGGCGATTGCGTCCGCGCTTGTCAATTTGAGGCGATGGTCATTGGCCAGGATGGACTTCCCCTCATTGATGAACAAAAATGCACAGGTTGTGGCAAGTGTGTCGAGGCCTGTCCCCGGGGTTTGCTTGAGCTTCACCCCGTTGAAAGAAATATTTTCGTTTTCTGTCGTTCGTTGGACCGTCCAGCGGTCTCCCGCAAAGTCTGCAAAAATGCTTGCATCGCCTGTAATATTTGCGTCAGGGCCTGCCCAGAGGCTATAATAATGGAGTCAAATTTAGCTCGGATAATTGATTGGAAAAAAATTCCGGTAGAAAAAATTCCGGCGATTGAAAAATGCCCCACCGGGGCGATCAGTCGGCTAAAAAAAGAAATTATGGCGGTCGAAGTTAAAAAGACCGAGCCGCAAGATGAAAGACGAAGCTATTGTTATGAAAATTGAAGGGCCTTACGCTGAAGTTCTTGTTCAGTCTAAGGAAGCTTGTCATGCCTGTGCAGCCCGAGCTCTTTGTTCCTTTAATGAATCTGGCCAAGCTCTTCTTCGAGTTCTCAACCCTTTATCAGCTAGACCTGGAGACCTTGTTGAAATTGAAGTCCCAGAGACAACCTATTCTAAACACTTCATTTTAATTTTTGGCTTATTAATCCTCTTCTCAGTTAGTGGAGCTTTGCTTGGAACTATATTTTCCCCTTTGGTAAGTCTTTCGGCCAATGTTTTTGGAGTGATAGGCTTTGTTTTCGGGGCTGGCCTGGCTTCGATCATCATTTGGAAAATTTTTCGCCAGTCAAAAAGGGCTCTCTTGCCCATCATTCGAGACATCCTAGAACATGGAGGCCACCATGGATAGAAGAGAATTTATTAAAGCCGTTGTGGCATCATCTTTTATCTCCCCTTTTTTTCTTAATCAAAAAATTGATTACCTCCATCATGAACTTTATTTAATTTCGGCTGACCTTCGGAATGATTTGCCGCCTCTTCTGACCGAATTAAGGCAACTGAATTTTTTCCCAGGTCGCAAGTTTGCTTTCTTTGGCTTTCATCCTAGCCAAGCAGACCTTACCTCAGTTTTAACGGAGGCGGGATTAATCCCCGCTACTGAAAAGAAGGCTGAAATTAAAATAAAATTTGTCCATCTCTTAAATCCGGCTTCACCTTCCTTTACTTTGATTCAGGAAGGCCGAATTCGCGACTTGCGCTCAGCTAAACTTTACTCTCTATGGAAGAAAATGCAGGCTGGGCCAACAACTACTGCCTTAACAATTTTCTCTTTAAGTCCTCCCATGGTCAAACCTCAGCTTGGAAACAATATTGCCCTTAGGGTTGAAGGGAAAGTCATAGAAAGATTGCCTTTAAATCAATCAATTAGCCGAGTCATCGATACGGGTTTCGGCCGAGTGGCATTTCGGGTAGAAAATGGTCAAGCCTGGGTTGAAAAATCAACTTGTCGGCAAAGAGTCTGTTTAGCTTCTTCGCCTATAAAATACGTAAATGAAAGAATCATCTGTGCTCCTAATCACTTTTTAATTGAGGTTGAGGGCCGGACTTGGCTCGATGCGGTAATTGGCTAATCGCCTTTGATTAAGAAGATCTATTCTCCTTTCTTTTTATTTTTTTTCATTATCTTAATTACTTTCATAATCAATTTCAATTCAGTCTGTAAAGCGAAAGCCAATTGGCAAGAGGTTTCTCTCCTTTTCTTTGACACCCTTTGCGATCTTAAGA
>JAOAFQ010000009.1 GCA_026416195.1 Candidatus Aminicenantota bacterium
CTCCATCATCATCGCTGTTATCTCAAGTGGCATCAGACATTCCAGATAAGTCAGCTAAACAATGAAGTAAGAGACGAGGTTCAGGACATGTATTCTTATCAACAAGAGAGATTAGCCAAAGAAGAAGAGAAACGGGACAAAGAATTAGAAAAGAGAATAAATATTCTCGTTCTTGGTATAGGTATTCCATCATTAATTTTCACTTTATTAGACATAAATATTATCGGGTTGACTTCAAATGGAATATCTTTTTGGAAGGTTTTATTAATTGGCCTTTTAGGGAGCGCGGTTTTAGCCGCATTAGTTTCTAAATTCATATTAAAAAAATAAATTTGAAGATTGTAATTTGACCAATTAATTAGCTTTATAGCCATATAATTCTAGTCAAAGACTTGACAAATGTCTTCTCATTTAATAAAAATCTTTTAGTCAGCTTTAAAGAATAAAATTTATCACAAGGAGGTCAATTATGGTAACAGTAATTCGGGTTGATGGGACAACCGTCCAGCTTCCTATTACCCCTGAAGATTCTAATAAAACTGTTTGGCAGTTTTTGCAAGAGAAATTGCCTTTGGATGCGGATAGAAGCCAGATGATGGTAAAAACTGACCCGACAAGCTACGAAGATGTCGCTGATCAAAACATCACTAAGTTTGAAGGTAAAAAATTAATGGTAAGTCCAAGAGTGGCTAAATAAAATAAGATAGTTATTTAAGGCTTAAATTAAATTTTAAAATGAATGATTTGTTATCGACAAAATATATAAGACAATACGGCCTTGTTTATCAGGATAGATTATCTAATTTGAATATTTTGATAATTGGGGATAACGAAATATTACCTTATCTTCTGTTAAATTTGGCTTTTTGTGGCGCTGGCTCGATGCAAGGCGGGGTTTATTTGTCTCATGTTCCAGAAACTGTTCAAGATTATCATGTTAAGAATTCATTTCTATTAAATGAATCAGATGTTGGTCGCCCCTTTATCAAAGCCATGCGAAGAGTATTTCGCAAAGAACCTTACGACGACAACGATGCTAATTCCTTTGAATTCAAGAATTATGTTCATCCCTTGTCGCCAGATTTTGATATTCAGCTATGGCCAAAAGATGGGATCAAGGAAATTATTCCTGATGTCACAATTCTTCTTCCCAAACGAGGGGAATTTATAAAGATCGAATCTTTATACGGAAAGACAATATTGGTAGGCCAAATTACCCCTTCTGGTATCTATGTGGGACATAACCCCGTTTATATCGATTATTTCCCTCCTAATATTCTTACTCCATCTTTGGCTTCATTATGTGCTTCGATTTTAGCTCAGGAAATTATAAGATTAACAAACTGTTTAAGAGAAATTTTCGTCTTAGACCAATCAATTGAAGCTGTCTGCCATTTAAAATCAGAGATTATAAGACAATTTAGAAATCAGCCGGAAGCTCCCATTCCTATTGAAGCCAGACTAAAGCTCGGCGGCGAATTAATAAAACTAAAACTTATTCGCTTCGACGATGACAATCCTGATGAAGCTGTATTTTCATTGGTTTTTCCATCTCAAACTCTTTTAACCCGCTTAATTACAGATTCAATTGAATTCATTGAGGAGCCTTTAAGAAAAAAAGCTGGGATAAAGGAAGAATTTTTCTTCTCCTTCTTGGAAGGTGAGAAATTAGAGAATGCCCAAATCCTAATAGATAAAAAACGTAATTTACCTACATTCATTGATAAATTGAATGCCTTGATTTTAGGAGTCGGTGGAATCGGCACATGGCTCAGTGCTCTCCTTGCAATCTCTCCAGTTAAAAATCTTCTGTTGACATTAATTGATTACGACCATCAAGTAGAAGAGCATAATTTAAATCGCCAAGTCCTATATTCTATTAGCGATCTAGGAAAACCAAAGGTTAAAGCTGCCTATGATGCTTTATTAAGAATAAATAGAAATTTAAATATCCACATTTATGAATTAGAGCTGGATCAAATATTATTAAAATATCTTAATGAAAATGCGACCGAAGACTATAAAGAGATTGAACAGAATGAAAAACAATTATACGGCGAAAAAATGCTAGAGATATTAGACAAAAAATATTCGATGCTTGCTGGCGATTTCCAAAAAGCTGATTTAATATTTTCTTGCCCTGATAATATGTTCACTCGCCTTATTCTAAATGCTGCAAGCTGGTTAGAACGAAAAATATTTATCAACGCTGGTATCAAAGATGGTTTGATAGGACAAGTCGATTTTATAGATACAACCAGCGATGATGAATGTTTGGTTCAACGATTTGGCCTTCAACAAATGCTTAATAAAGAGCGCCAACAGTGTGGTGGAAGTGTCCCTATACCTTCCATTGTTACTTCTAACTCATTTGTTGCCAGTGTGCAAGCAATATTTGGCTTAATTGCCGCTATAAATGAAAGGCCAAAATCAAATTTTATAAGCTATGATGGCCGGCGCCGAATCTTTTTAGCCGTAAAAAGAATAACTAGGAAAGATGAGACAAACATTAAAGATGTATCTAAAATTTTATTAGAAGAGCTTGATGTTCAAAGTCCTAAAAGGCTTGATTAATGGGGGTGGAGTATGCCTGTACAACAACACGAATTTTTGCAGGCCAAAAGCACTTGGCCAGATTTAGAAATTGTAAGTACAAATCGATGGGGAGAAATATTGGCCGTTAGGGGGAGTATGGAAGGAATATTAGGAGGTACGAATTTTACTATAGCTAAAAGAAAAATTCGATACGGTTTCTATGTAAATGTATCTAACATAAGAAGCTCAATGATACCCGATTTTTGGATTCTTTCTCCCCCTGCAAATTCAATTTTGCATGTAAATATATTTGCACCTAATTATTGTCCAGATCTAAATAGCTATTTACCAAGTCTTTGCTGGGGAGAGAATAAATTGCGGTGGAAAAACCTTGAAATTCCGAAAAGAACTCTTTTTGCCCTTTTAATAATGGCAAAGGATGTTTTGAATAATCAAAATTTTGAAAGCCGAACTAGATAAAAAGCAAATGAAAGTATTTATTTATAAGAAGGCGTGGGATGAACTCATTAATTTCTTACATGGTATAAGAGTTGAAAAAGGCGGGGTTGCCATCGGTTACAGAGAAAATGAGAATAATATAATATTAGGTTTTTGTTTTTTTAAACAAATTCATTATTCTTCAGTTTTCTGCGAGTTCGATCCGAATGATATGCTTCATGCTCTAGATATATTAATTTCTTTAAATGAAAAATATAATTTAGGGAGACCAATCGGGATCATGGCTTGGGTGCATACCCATCCTAATCTTGGAATTTTTCTCTCTGGAACAGATGAGGTTACTCTTTCTAATTTTTCAAGTCTTGATAAGAACTTAGTAGCTTTAGTGGTCGATTCTTACGACAAGACCAGGGTGGATTACGGTGCTTTTAGAAAGCACAATAATAGAAGCATCAGATTAGAATGTGATTTTATTAATGATATAAAGGTAGATAAATTTATTATTTTTTGGCAGGAATTTAAAAACCAATTAAAATCTCGTCTCAAAAATTTTCCTCCTGAATTCATATCAGATTTGGGAATAACATCTGAAGAAGAATATCCCTCTCTATTGGTGGCGGAAGAAGAAGATAAACAATTTTTTGAAAAATTAAAAATTATACATAGGACTATCCTCAAAAGGAGAAGAAAGAGAGTCAATCTTAAAAAAGTAAAAGGTAATTCTTATTCAATTTCAGTTTTTCGTGGAAATACGCCGATTTATCTGAAGGATCTTCTATTAGGCACAAAAGAAACTTATATAAAGACTAGTAAAAATGAAACTAAAATTTTCGAACTAGCCATTCCATCAACTGATATTGCCCTGTGTGGGACAAATTTGCCTCCCCTCATCAGAGAGCCCTTATTAAAATCTTCTGATGGTAATCTTTTGGGATATGAAAGTGGCCTTAGGTCAGCTCTTTTGTTTGGAGAAGATGAAAATACAATATTCCGATTAAAAGGCTGCGGTCAAGATTCATTAGGTATTTACATCGAGAATGGAAAATACGTAAGCGGAAATTCTTATTACGAAATAAGAGGTTGCCAATTCCAGGACTCCTGTCTCAGGGAACAAATTATTACTCTCATTTTAGAAGAGAAATTAAGTAAACACAATATTTTAGTTGGCAATAAATCTCTGGGGTGGTGGGTTTATCATGATGTTGGACCTATAAATGCTTACTGTGGGCTATTTTTGACTGAAGGAGATTTAAGATTAAAAGATGATATTTTATTTTCTTTAGAAAAATTATTACCATTTATTTTAGAAAATAATTATATATATCATCTTCCTGAAGAGATAGATTTTAGGCGCAATCGAGATATGTCTTCTATTTTATTCAATGATAATTCTTTTTGCGATGCTAGAAAATATGACTTTTTTAATATTAATGTCTTGACTTTATTGGACAAAATTAGAATAAAAGAGTTTCCAATAAATAAATTTGATTTTTCCCCTAAAACTTATGAAGTAAATATAGCTTTTATCTATTGGAAACTTGGATCTCAGATGGGTTATATTAAAAAAGTTCTGGAAAAAGAAGGTTTTATCTGGGGAACATTTTTAGATCCAAGAGAGTCTCATCATTGCAACGCTCATTGTAACAATTTTATATTAAATATTACAGGAAATAATTTTTTAAATTTATCCATTATAGATTTTGATTTATCTTTTAATAAAGAAAGCTTTATTCAACTCGAAGAATTAAAAAATAATTACAATTTTGAAAATCTACTAAGAATTGAAAAATGGTTTCTGCAATGTGACATTGTTGATGCTTTATTTACCCAAAGCCAAGATAAATCCTCAGCTTTCCTTGAAGAACCATATAATTCTATTAGAACTTGTTTAAGAGAAACTATGATGGCGGGATTTTTATCTGGTTATAACAACGAATTGCCTGATTTGCTTAGTTCTGAGGAATTGTATTTCATTTTGATGTCTACTTACCTTGAATCTTATTTGAGTTAAATGAGTTAAAGTGATGTTTGTAAAATTAAAAAATATAACTCTAAAGATAATATTATTTATGTCTGTTATTTTAAAAATTAATTTTTCACAAATTATCATTAAATTTTCTCTGTTAGGTATAAGAAATTAAATCTGATGAAGTAATGGAAGTTCCCTATGAATAAATGTTTAAAAAGACTGTAAAAGATGTGAAAGAGCAAAAAAGCTATGAATAAAAATAAAAAGCTTGAAAAATGTGTTTACCTTTTTAAAATATTTTTTTAAATTAAATATGGAGTCAAAAATGAGGGGAGAGAAGCTCATAATGGGGGTAGGGGGAGATCCGAGCTTCCCCAAAGCTTTGCATCAGATTTTGACCTTTGTTTATTTTCTAGCTCATCAAATAGGTATTGGGATATTTAAGTTAATCAACCTTATATTGCCGTCTGCAAAGTTACCGGCTGACCTTGTGGATCCAATTGGTTTTTTAGCTTTTCTGACAATCTTCTTGCTTTTATTTAAATTAGCTAAAAAGATTGCTTGGATAATAATTATAATGGGTTGGGTTTTAATCGTCATAAGGATTCTTTTTTCTATTTTTAAATAACCAACTATGATAAAAAGGGGTAATGAAATGTTTTCTTTAAAAAAACTCTTGATTCCGGTAATCACAGCGATATTTCCAGCTTTGATTTTTTGTCAAATTAGTGAGAAATTTGACTATATTTTCCTGGTAGATTGCTCCGGATCTATGGTTGGCCTTCCTAAAGGAAGTGGAAATCCAGTAATATTCCCTCAAGTAAAAGAAGCTATTAAAGATTTTTTAAGAGATATTTCGGTCGGTGCTAATGTAATTATCTTACCATTTCATAAAGATGTTCAAGAAGAATTTTCAAGAACGATTTTATCTGAAAGAGATATAAAAGACTTAGAAGCATATATAGATAACCTCGAGGCAAAAGGCCAAGTTACTTGGATTTACTATTCTATAAGATCGGCCCTAAGGAAGGCAGAAGAATTAAGAAAGAAAGATAAACTTAGACATACTCAAATGATATTGCTTTATACTGATGGTAAGGACAACGGCCCCCAGGATTTAAATTTGGATGGAATTCTTGACTTTTTCAAAATGCAAAGAGGAGAAAATGAATTTCTTTACTTAAAATATATAACCCTTGGAGTTGAATTAGAGCCTGAAGAAGAACTAAAATTACTCAGAACCGAAGGCATCCAATTAATTAAAAATCCTAAAGGAGAACTCCCTAAGCGTTTTCCTGTTGAAATAAGGCCATACGTTTTAGATTATGGAAATTTCTTAGATAAAGATGAAAATTCGAGGACCATTACTATTCAATGCGACGATCAAATAAGATCAAAAGAAATTATTATAAAGCCAATGTTTGAACAATTAGATAATTTAGGTGTTGCCTATACCATATCTCCTGACAAGAGCCGACTTGATAATGTTGTAACTATAAGTTTTAAAATATTTAATAAAGAGACTCTGTTAACCTCTGATCAAATCAAATTTGAGGGTAAATTCATTATAAAGGGAGATGAAACTCTTTTGATTTCTCCCGAGGCAATTAATGTGTATTTCTCTATAGAACCAAAAAAGATAATTAATATTCGTAGCAAGGACGAACAAAGGCTTTCAAAAGACTTTGGCCAGATAAAATTTGACAAACAAGGATTATATAAACAAAAATGGTCATTATCTATTACCTATAATCAATTCGCTCTGAAAGAAAAGGTGCCTCTTAAATTGATGATAAAAGGCAATAATAACAATCCATCATTGTTAACGCCTGATATTGCTTATTTTGAACAGGAAGGGGTAGAGAAAGGCCAGGAAATGGCTATCAATCAAAGTGCAAATATTGACTTCATTTTAAATGTTAGGAAAGAAAAAGTAAAAAAAGGTGCTTATCAGGGAAATATAGTTTTTTCCTCTGATAAAAATGTAGAACTTGAGGGAGATGGCCTTGAGGTAAATGAAACTAATGAATTGGAGCGCTTGGCAAACTTTATGTTCATTGTCCCCGCAGCTCCTTTCCCCTGGAAAATATTTGTAGTTCCAGGTATCTTGCTTATTTTAATTTTGGTTTTCGGACTTGGTAATCCTTCATTTTATAAAGGAGCAGTTTTGGAGGACGAAAGCGGAAGTTTAGTTTCTCTCAAAAAGAAAGCCTTCAAAAGAAAATATTTAGTAGCTGGATATAGCGCAGATTTTGTTTTGCCTAATTTACCTAGCACGATTAAATTTTATATAAAACCGGCTGCTAGAGGAAGCAGGGATATAAAAATCATTGTAAAAAAAGGCTATAATTTGAAAAATTCGGAAGGAATAGAAATGCCATTTGCTTTTTGGTCAATTTTGAAGCCTGGAGATTTCGTCCAAGGCGATGAGTTAAATCCCATTAAAATTTATTATAAGATTTTAGGGGAGGAATAATAATGGATAATATCGATACAGGAATTCTATTGATCGGTTTAGGAGGAACAGGAGGTGAGGTTCTTAGAATAATTAAAAAAAGAATGCAAAACTCACCTTATAGAGATTATGT
>JAOAFQ010000113.1 GCA_026416195.1 Candidatus Aminicenantota bacterium
CTATTATCGGGATGAGCAAGGCAATCTCAAAAGAATTAGGTCACCTTTCCTCTGGTTTACTAACGCGTATGTGGTTTATAATTTCAAGATAAGTGAAAAAATAAGAGTGGCCGTTGATCTTAATGTCGAAAATCTCTTTAATATTGCAACTGCCCGCAGTTACTACAGTCTCAAGATGCAATCTAATATGACTGTCTCAGAAGCTATGGTCCTATCTAAAAACTGGGATCTGAATACACCTGGAATTAACTATATTCCTGACCCGCGTTTCTTGATGAAACAAGATTTCTACCCACCAATTTCAGCTCGGCTTGGTTTTAAGTTAAGCTTCTGATTCTTCCCCCCTCCCCCTGTCTTTTAGGGGGAGGGGGGCTTTTCATTTTCCATATTGGCAAAAAAGTAAAGGTATTATTTCATATAAATTTTATCAGCCTTATGATGAAAAAAATTTGATAAAATTTAGATATCAGATAAAAGATGACAAAACGAAAAAAAAGACGAAAAAAGAGGGTTCGTCTAGGTCAGGAACAGAAATTTGAAGTTCAGAAAGACTTTCATGTAAATTTCCCTTCTCAAGGAACTAAAAAGTTTAATTTTCCTTTTTACAGGTTGATTATTCCATCTATTTTAATCATTTCTATATCTATTTTCCTGTGGCGATTCTTTATTTTTAATCCAGTCAAAAAAGATAGTTCCTTTAATGTTCTTCTTATCACCCTTGATACTACCCGGGCCGACCGACTTGGTTGTTATGGATATAAACAAGCCGAAACCCCGAACATAGACAATATAGCCAGGAAAGGGGTAATCTTCACTCAGGCCTATGCTCAGGTCCCCCTCACCTTTCCCTCCCATTGTTGCCTCTTTACAGGCACTTATCCACTTTACCATGGGGCTAGAAATAATGGCACTTATTATCTTTCTTCTGATATTATAACTCTAGCTGAAATTCTTAAAGCAAAAGGGCTGATTACGGCCGCCTTTGTCAGTTCCTTCACCGTCGATTCTCGCTTTGGCCTTAATCAAGGTTTCGATTATTACGATGATCAATTTAGAAAAGGTGAAACTTTTAAAGGTCTAAATGCTGAAAGAAGGGCGGAAGAAGTTTTTATATCCTTTAAAACTTGGTTTGAACAAAATTATTTTAGGCCCTTTTTTATCTGGGTTCACTTCTTTGATCCTCATCTTCCCTATGATCCGCCATCTCCTTATAAAGAGAAATTTATCGCCAACCCTTATGACGGGGAAATTGCCTATATGGACTTTTATGTGGGAAAAATAATTGAAGCTCTCGAAACTAAAAATCTTTTAGACAAGACTCTTGTAATTTTGGTTGGGGATCATGGAGAAGCCTTTGGCGAAAAAGGGGAAGATGGTCATGGAATTTTTCTTTATGAAGAAACTTTAAAGGTTCCTTTAATTTTTTTGGCGAAAAATAGATTACCTTCAGGCCAAGTTATCAAGACCAGAGCCCGACTCATAGATTTAATGCCAACGATTCTAGATTTTCTTCAATTACCTAGCCCTCAACAAATCCATGGCGTTAGCCTTCTGCCCCTCTTTAAAAAACATAAGCTCAAAGATTTTCCCAATTATATTGAAACTTACTTTCCCCGAGAAAATTTTGGTTGGTCCGAATTAATTGGCCTAATGAAAGGCCCTTGGAAATACATTAAAGCACCTCGAGAAGAACTTTATAACTTAAAGACAGATCCAGGGGAAAAAATAAATCTGGCAAAAGATAATCAAAGGATGATCCTAAAATTAAGGGAGGAACTCAACCACTATTTGAAAAATTATTCTTCCTCCTTAGCTCAAAAAAGACAACTTTCCTTAGAAGAACGGGAAAAACTTCGAGCCCTAGGCTATCTATCTTCAATAGAGACAGATTCAACCTCTGACTATCCTGATCCTAAAGACAAAATCGAAGAACTAAGATTAATAACTCAAGCTGAATTGCTTGAATGGGAACAAAAATTTGATGAGGCAGTTAAAATCTACGAAAAAATTCTCACCATTAATCCGAAGATTCCGACAAGCTATATCAATTTGGGCTTAAATTACCTTCGCCTTGGCCAACCTCAACAAGCCTTGGCCATTTTCCAAAAAGGGCTTGCCCTTATGCCTGGCTCTCTTCTTCTTCTTTCGCGACTGGGTCACACTTATTTAGCTCTAGGACAAATAAAGAATTCTCTGGAAACTTGGCAATCAGTGCTAGCTCTTGATCCTGAAAATTTTGACGCTTTGGTTTCCATAGCCTGGATTTATAGCCTTCTGGGGGAAAAGGAAACAGCTCGAAAATACTATGAAGCCGCTTTGTCTATCGAACCAGAAAACAAATTTGTTCGAAAAAATTTGGCCCATAACCTAGCCACATCGGGTTTTTTAGAAAGAGCTGTGGCTATCTTTGAAAGTTTGATCCAAGAATTTCCGGACGATTATGAAATCTGGCAGGATTTGGGCATCGCTTATGGCCATCTTAACAATCTAGATAAAGCTGTTGAGTGCTTGGAAAAAGCCGTCAATCTAAAGCCAACTCCGACCGCTTATTATAATCTTGGGGTGGCTTATAAAAAGAAAGGTGAATTGGCTGAGGCTATTAAATATCTCCGCCTTTACCTTGATAAAGCTGCTGGAGAAAATGAAGAAAAAATTCGCTCAGTTCGATATGAAATTAAATGGCTTTCCCAACAGATAAAAAATAAGAAATAAAAGTCAAAGTCTTTCCTAATTATTTTTTAATTTTTTCCAAATACTCAAGGATATTTTTAACGGTCGCTGCCTGATCAGATTCAGGTTCAAGGCTAAGAAATTTTTTAAAGTTTTCCTTAGCGAGTTCATATTCATTTTTATTTAAATAAACAAGACCCAACTTATAGTAAGGTAAACTCCAGTCTGGCTTAATTTTTACCGCTAAAGAAAAATATTGAATTGCTTCCTCAAGCTTTTGATTTGAAAAATAGATTTCACCTACATTATAAGCCACCATTTCATTATCGGGTGAAAAGTCTACAGCCTGTTTGAAATACTTCTGGGCTTGGTCTAAATTACCTTGGCGAAGGAAGCATTCGCCAATTCCGGAGAGAGCCTTGGCTGTTACCTCTTTAGTCCATCTTTCATTTTTTTTGGATTCTTCTATAGCTTGTTGATAATAGTCAATGGCTCGACCATATTCCCCCTTTTCTCGATAACATTCAGCTAAATTAATTAAAGCAGGATAAAATTCAGGATTCTTAGCTAAAAATTCATTTAAGACCGCTATGGCATCATCATATTTTCTTTCATTAAATAAAGCTGAAGCTTGATCAAGCAATTTGATTGATTCTTTGTCTACTTCCGAGCCGCTTATAGGAGTAATTCTCTTCAAAGAAAGGGTTACTTTGGGATTGGCCTCAATCTGGCTGACATTGACTTCCTTAAAGGCTGGCAGATAGCCCTCAGCCGAAGCTGTAATTAACCAGAGACCAGAACCGAGACCAAGGAAAGCCCATTCACCCTTTTTATTGGTCGTGGTCTCCCATTGAATTCCCTTTTCTCTTGTAAATTGAATGATTACTTTAGCCCCTGAGATCGGCTTACCTTCATCATCCAAAACTGTGCCATTAAGACGCCCCTTACCTCGACCAGCCTGGCCTGAAGCTAAGTAACAGAAAAAAAATATGCCTAGCATAATATAAAAAATAAATTTTAATCGACCTCTCATTTTTTTCCTCCATTAATCTTTTTATTCCTTCTTGCTTTTACCTTTTATTTTTTAGAGAATCGACTAATTTTTTTATGTTTTCCTGATTGGGATCAATTTCCAAAGATTTTTGCCAGACCTTTAAAGCCTCCTCTCTTTGACCAAGACGATAAAAGCATTCGCCTAAAGAATTTAAAATTAACAGATTGGTTCCAAAATGACTCAAATATTCCTGATAATATTGGCTAGCTTCGTCATATTGCTCCAGAGCCTGGCAAGTCCGGCCCATAAGAGCCAGAAAAGATGTTCTTTCCTTTCCCTTCAAAAAGGGAGAAGCAATCTCTTTTATTTGAGGATATTCTTTCAGATTGAACAAAACTTGAGCATAATCAAGAGCATATTTAGCTATGTTCGGTTGTTTCTGATAAGCTTTTTCTAAATAATAACGAGCCAAAAAAATTTCCCTTTTATTAAAAAATTGGTTACCAAGAACATTCAAATGGATCGCGTCATCAGCTGGTGGGTAGGGAAACGAAAGAATCCAAGGACGGGCTAGAAAACTTGATGGAGAAATATAGAAGCGACATTGACGAGACGCTATCGTCTCGCCTTCTTTATTCATTAATTTCACGGTAAGCTGATAATAGTCTGGAGGGAAATCTTTTAGTGATAACTCTTCTAAAATAGAAATTAGATTGGCATAATCTTTAACCCTTTTGTTTAAGCTAAAAACGACTTCTTTTTCATTTGAAATGGTATATTCTAACGTAAAATTATTTTTCTCTTTTTCCTCTACATTTAAAATCTGAAAGAAAATATAGAGAGTGTCGGACCGAGTAAAATCATTTCGAGGCGAAGGCACAAGCTGAATTTGGTTGATCAGAAAAGGTTTGACCTGATTTTTATATTTTGACTCTCGATCAATCCGATTGGCTAAAATGACCTCACTCAAAGTTGGCAATTTTATCTCAGGGATTCTGATTTCAGCCTCATAAGAAGTAAATTCTTTAGAAACCGTATTTTTTAAAATGACATTAAATTGATAACTTCCTGGAATCAAAGGGAAAATATCCTGAAAACTAAAAAGCTTAGTTCGAAGGCTAGCTAGTCTTTCTGAGCTTATTTCAATTGGCACCGAATTAGAGAATTGATAAATAACCCTTTTTTTATCGTCAGTAATAATTCCATTGACTTCAAGATTAGTGAAATATCTATTTTGAATTTGCTCTATAGTCAGTCGCTTAGGTTCAATTAAGTAATGGACAAAATGTATTCCCGAGGAATCCTGAATCACATTAATTTGACCCTCACAATCAATATAATTTGTTGAATAATCGACCTCAATGATATCTTTATAAGCTAAGAGCTTTTCCGCCCAGATTGGTTTGACCATTTCATGAGGAACTGAGGGAATTCTCGAAGCTAAAAGAACTTCCGAGGCAATTGAAGGCGTTAACACCTGGGCTTCCCCAGGAATCAAATTAAGCGAAACCTCGGCTAAAAGGGGATTAACCTGATAAAGCTCGCGATAAGCCCGTTCATAATCAGCCATATCTCCATAATAATGGACAAGAAGATATTGCGGCCCGTAGCGGATGGGCGAATATAACTTATATTCCCCAGCTCCTCCTTCTTTAAAAAAAACTATATAAAATGAATTGGGCAATCCGTATTTACTCATCCCTTCATAAAACCAGACGACAACTGGATAACACTCGCTTAGATTTTCAAATCTTTCGATCGTCTTGGGCTCACCCAAAATAATATAAATTCGACCCATATCCGTTCGCCACCCTGGCCCAGGCGTTTCACGGCCAAAATTTTTATTGGCATAATCAAGACGGCGATAATGCTCCTTCTTAAATTCATTTTCAGGAGTCGATGGCTCCAAATCCCTTTGTCTCCAAAAACCTTCAATAAAAAGATCCCTTTCTCGATCAGTCTCTAATTGAAGAAAAACCTCTCTCTCTTTGGGAGAAATTATATAAACCACTTCTTCTTCAAGCCATTGCCGATACTTGGGGGGTAGATCTTTGGGGCTTCTTTTTTTAACTTGCTCAGTTTCCCCGTAGCCAAAGAAAAGACTAAAAAAAATTAAAACTAAAAATAATGTCACCTTCTTTCCCTTGCTTTGATTTTGAGACTTCATTTTTTAAAAGCAAAAATAATTAGATAAGACTTTTAATTAACTTATTATCCTACCACCTCATTAGTTAATTTTAACATACAAATTTAGGTCTATTCCAGATTTTTAAACTCGCCTAAAGAAAACCAAAAAATTGATTGGCCAAGGCAGTCGCTCTTTTCAATTTTTCTTTAGAAAGGTCCTCGCTTGACAGTTAGCATTTCTGGTGATAGAAAAAGGCCACATAATGAGGAAAAAAGGAGGCTCAAATGGTTAAAACTAAGAGGTCAATAATTCTTTTAATTTCAGTCATTCTAAGTTCTTTCCTATTTTTGTCAGCTCAGACACCACCAGAAAATTTCCTTAATTTTAAAGTCGGAGAAGATCGGAAATTGGCTGATTATAACCAGATTATGGCTTACTTTAAGAAATTAGCTGAGGAATCCCCTCGCCTTAAAGTGATTGAAATTGGCCAAACAACTCTCAAAAAGCCAATGATTATGGCCGTGATAACTTCCGAAGCCAATATGCCCCAACTTGATCGTTATCGAGAAATTGCTCGCCGTTTAAGGGATGCCCGCAATCTCAACGAAGACCAAGCCAGGCGTCTGGCTCGAGAAGGGAAAGTAATTCTTTTAATTACTTGTAGCCTCCATGCTACAGAAATTGCCGCTTCCCAGATGTCAATGGAATTAGCCTATAAGCTGGTCACTGGACAAACTCCTTTCGAAGCCGATCGAGTTCTCAATGAGGTTATTGTTCTTCTCGTTCCAACATCCAATCCCGATGGAATTCAAATGGTTGTTGATTGGTATAAGAAGTACGTGGGAACTAAGTATGAAGGCGGCCCTATGCCTTGGCTCTATCATCATTATGCTGGTCATGACAATAACCGCGATTGGTTCATGTTCAATTTGCCCGAAACTAGAGCTATTGCTCGGGTCCAATATCACGATTGGATTCCTCAGGTTCATATTGATGAACATCAGATGGGCTCTACTGGTGCTCGCCTTTTTATTCCTCCCTTCATGAATCCGCCCTTGCCTAATGTTCATCCTCTGGTTTGGCGAGGGATTAATCTCTGTGGAACCGCCATGGCCTATGACCTTCAGCGAAATGGCTTTTCAGGGATTGTCCACGGACGAAGTTACACAGGTTGGTATATTGGTGCCTGTGACGATACTTCTTGGCTTCATAATACCATCGGCTTGCTTTCAGAAGCAGCTTCAGTTAGGGTGGCTTCTCCGATTTACATCGAACCAACAGAAATTCCTAAAGATTATTATGAAAAAAGTATGGATTTTGTTGACCCGTGGAAAGGGGGATGGTGGCGGTTGCGCGATCTTATCGATTATGAACTTACCTTATCTTTAAGCCTGATCAAAACTTGTTATCTTTATAAAGAAGATTTCCTTTTTAATTTTTATTTGATGAATCGGGAGGCTATTGAAAAAAAATGGGCTAAAGATGAGCCTTTTGCTTTCGTTATCTCGGCCAAACAGCATGACTATCCCACAGCTTTGCGGATGTTGGAAATTTTGCGACTGGGCGGAGTCGAAATCCATCAAGCTCAACAGGACTTTGTGGCCCAGGGCAAATTTTATCCAGCCGGATCGTTTGTCGTACTGATGAGCCAACCCTATAAGGCCTATGCTTGGGCCCTCCTAGAAAAGCAAGAATATCCTGATATTCGCCAGTACCCAGGTGGACCACCTGTGCCTCCCTATGACAACGCGGCTTGGACATTACCCCTTCAGATGGGAGTAAGCTGTGACGAAATTCAAGATCCCTTTGAGGCGAAACTCGTAAAACTTGAGACTATCCCCTATCCCTCTATTTCGCTTCCTGAGTCCAAGGTTTCACCTTATCTCGCTCTGGATAGCCGCCAAAATGCTTCCTTTGCCGTGGCTATGGCTCTCCTTAAAGAAAAAATTGAAGTCACCAGAAGTAAAGAAGAAATAAAAGGTGATAATTTCACTCTCGCGGCCGGCAGTTTCCTTTTTGCTAATCGTCCTGAGACGAATAAAATTTTAAAACCCCTGATTGAAAAATGGTCCTTGCCAGTTTACGGGTTAAAAGAGATTGCCTCTATTCCTCAATCAAGGATCAAATTGCCCCGCATTGGCCTCTATCAATCTTGGCGGGCTAATATGGACGAAGGTTGGACTCGCTATCTTCTTGATGATTTAGCCATTCCTTTTAAAACCCTAAAAAATAGCGATTTCAAAGGAACCAAAGAAAAAAAGGTAAACCTTAGATCTGATTATGATGTTATTATTTTTGCGGACGAAAGCGCTGATATCATCAAATCTGGGCGACCAGCCCCTTCACCTGAAAGACCAGAAAGAGCTATGGCCGCCTATCCGCCTGAATATGAAGGCGGAATTGAAAAAGAAGGGATAGATGCTCTTAAAGCATTTGTTGAACAAGGTGGGATTTTAATAACTCTTAATCGAGCTTGCGAGCTAGCGATTCGGGAATTAGAAGCTCCGGTTCGCAACGTTTTAGAAAGGGTGGAAAGAACTCGTTTCTTCTGCCCTACCTCTCTTCTTGAGCTCGAGGTTGATAATACCACCCCTCTAGGTTACGGCTTTCCCAAGAAAATTGCCGCTATGTTCGTAAATAGCTTAGCTTTGGAAACTAGAATCCCTCCAGCTGACTGGGATAGAAAAGTCGTAGCTAATTTCGGAGAGAAAAATATTCTTTTAAGCGGTTGGCTCTTGGGTGAAGATTTAATTACCCGCAAAGCAGCCGTGGTTGATTTGACCTATAAAAAAGGAAAAATATTTCTCATCGCCATTCGTTCGCAGCATCGAGCTCAATCTCATGGGACTTATAAATTCATTTTAAATTCTCTACTTTACCCTGATACAAATTGAGCTTAAGCCCAGCCTTGAACCTAAAATTGAGCTGGGAAAATAAGCTTGATGACTTCAAATAAAGAAAAAAGAATTTTAGCTATGTAAATTAAAAAAGCAAAACCATTTTTTAACGTATCTAAGAAAAAACATTTAATCAAAATATTTATTAGCCATTAAATTATATAATCTAAAGTGCCAAGAAATTTTTTAATAATTTAAAACTTGGGGAACGATTTGTGGATAAAATTGCTCAGCCTAGTTTCTAAAATCAAATTGGTCAAATATATTTTATTATTTCTATAGGAATAGTGTAAAATATAAATTGGAGAATGAGATGAAAGAAGAAAGACCAAAAAAAGTCGCTTTAATTGTCATGAGTGGTGATCTAGAGCGCCTTTTTGGAGCTTTCGTTATTGCTACTGGCGCTGCCGCCTCGGGAATGGAAGTATCTATGTTTTTCACTTTTTGGGGTTTAAGAGCCCTAAAATCAGGAAAACGAACCGGTCGGAGCATTTTAGGACGATTGATAGGGTTTTTTGAAAGAGGCGACCTTAGACGAGCTTCTCCTGGACGCTATTCTTTTTTTGGCCTAGGACGATGGCTTTTTCGGAAAATGATGCGCGCCCATCGGGTTCCTGATCTTGTTGAGCTTCGTCAAATGGCCATAGACTTGGGCGTGAAGTTTTATGGATGCGAAATGAGTCTTCAAGTTATGGAAATTCCCCGAGAGGCTCTTATCCCTGAGGTTAAAGCCTGTGTTGGCGTCGCCCATTTCTTAGCTGAAGCTACTCAAGCTGACCTTACTCTATTTATTTAATTTTGATTCTGAAAGTGGTAAAAAAATCAAATCAGTCGTGAGGAACTTATCTTTACTGCCATTCTTGAACAATGGCCATAATTAGCTCAGTTAGAGCCTCAAGATCCTGGCGATGAATTTTTTCAATGAAAGTATGAGCATAAGCTCCAGGCCAGGCAAGCGGAATATTAACTGCTCCTCGAGGAACAAATACAGAACCATCATTTCCACCTCGGGAATTAGCCCACTGTAAGGGAATGGTTCGAGCCGAAGCAATTCTAATCACCTTATCCATCGCCTGATGAGGAACAATGGTTGAAGAATCGATCGCTCTGATAACCGCTCCTCCACCAACTCGGGCTAAACCAAAACGATGATTTTCAAGGGGGGAATCGGTCGAAACAAAGGTGTCAATAGCAAAAACGTAGCTAGCCGACATTTTTTCAGCTAAGTAAGCTGCTCCTCTTAGGCCAACTTCTTCTTGAACACTCCAAGCAAAAGTTATTTTTTTCCCTTTGATTTGAGCCCAATTTAACTTTAAAGCGGCGGCCAAAAGAGCGGCACAACCAGCTCGATCATCCACTGCTCGAGAGGCTCTTAGATCAGGAGAAAGCTCAATGATTCTTTTTCTTATGGTAACAGGGTCACCCAATTGGATACCCATGGCTTGAGCTTCTTCTTGGGTATCAGCTCCAACGTCAACCTCGAGAGTTTCTAGCTCAAAAGGGGCCGGCTCAGCGGTTAAATAGCCCTTTCTTGGTCTGACCACGCCTTCAATTTCTCCTTTCTTGGTCCAGACAGTAACCGACCCGCCTTCATAATTCCAAAGAAGAAAACCGCCTGTTGACCTGAGCTTTAAGGTTCCATGCGGGGTAATCTGCTGAACGAAAAAGCCTAATTCATCCAGATGAGCGATGAAAAGAAGATGAGGAGAACTGTTCCCTACAGTAAACCAGACATTCCCCATTTCATCTTTTTGAGGCTTGAGAGCTGATGGAATCCTCGACAAAATAAAATCAGCTACTCTTTCTTCTCGCGTCGACACTCCAGGTAAAAGCACAAGTTCTTTTAATAAATTCCAGGCCGAAGTTTCTTCCGCAAAACTTGAACCAGGAACTAACTTGAGACAACCTAATATTAAAATTATTATTAAAGCTTGGTTTATTTTAAAAAAAGATTTTTCTTTCATTAAAGCCTCCTTTCATACCAAAGAGCAAGTAATTTTGCCAAGGAATCAACATCGGCTAACGAGACAGCTTCGGCTGGAGTAGCCATATCC
>JAOAFQ010000116.1 GCA_026416195.1 Candidatus Aminicenantota bacterium
GTTCAGGAGAAAAAGAACTTAAAACCTTAAGCAAAGAGCTGTAACCACCAATGGAAAAATAATCAAAAATGTTGGTCGGCTCCACTATAGAATTGTCTCCCAGAATTAATCTTTTTTGTTTCCTATAAAAGGGAATTTCAGCCTCTTTTATCGCTTTTTGGCCATTGACTGGATCTACATAAAGAAAATCTTCAATAATTTCGCCCTTTAATATTGTTCTTTCGATGATCTTTGAAACATCTTTTGGTTCCAATTTTTGATAAAAAATAGCTTCTGGATAGATAATCACGTTCGGTTCTGCTTCACAGAAACCGTGGCAACCAGTGGCCTTTAAGATGACTTTATCTTGGAGGTTTTGCTGGCGAATAGCTTTGGCCAAAGCTTTAATTAGCTTCAATGAGCCACGAGCCTGACCACAGGTGCCGGAAGAAACTGAAATAATCGGTCTTGTTTCCTTTTCTCGCCTTTCTTTTTCTTCTTTAATTAAGTTTTCGAGCTCAGAAAGATGACGTAATTTTTTAAACTTTACTTTTGGGTTCATAGTTTCTCCTTGGTTAATGGTTTTAAGATTCTACTTACTTTGCGAGTCGTTGTCTGAGCATAATAATTTCCATCGACAACTACTACTGGTCCAATAGCACAACAGCCAAGACAGTTAACAGTCTCCAAAGTAAATTGGTTATCAGGCGAGGTTTCCCCAGCCTTTAGGTTAAGTTGCTTTTCAAATTCTTCAAGCACCTTAAACCCACCTCGAACGTGACAAGCTGTTCCTAGACAAACGGTTATTTGATGACGGCCTCTGGGTTTAAGGCTGAAAGCTCGATAAAAGGTGGCGACACTGATGACATCGATAAGAGGTAGGTTTAATTTCTTGGAAACAAGTCGAAGGACAGGCTCTGGGAGATAGTGGTAAACATTTTGGATTTCTTGAAGAATAGTAATGAGAGCTTTTTTCTGACCTTTATACTTATTAATAATTTCTTGGGCTAAGGAGAGATTTGACTCCACTTTCATTCCTCCCTAATGAGAAGTAGGAAAATGTAGGAAAATAAAAAATAATAATTGGGATATATTTTAAAAGTGGGAAAAGAAAGGACAAATGTTTTTTTATGCTTTCAGAGGGAAGTATATTATTACTCCTTCTTAACCTTGAAAATATTATAATCAATATAAATAGCCTTAAGCTTATACAAAAGAAAACTAAACTTGTCAAGTGACTTAGCTTAATCCAAATTGAACTTGTTTTCCCAAAAAGATAAGATTTAAGGAGAAAAAAATAAACTCGTAGATTAAAAAAGGAGGGAAGGGATAAGATGGAGACTGACAAGAAAATCGAGCTGGCCTATTTAATCGCTAAGGAAAGATATGCAGAAATGGGTGTAAATTCAGATGAAGTTCTTAAGGAACTAGCGAAAATCTCTCTTTCCCTGCCTTGTTGGCAGGGGGATGATATTCGAGGTTTTGAGACATTTAAAATTTCTGGTGACACCAGCCTTTTGGTTACAGGTAATTATCCGGGCCGAGCGAGAAATCCAGAGGAACTTCGTTCTGATGCGGACAAAGCCTTTAGCTTAATTCCAGGACGCCATCGATTTAATCTTCAGGCCATTTATGGAGAATTTAAAGGAAAACGAGTCGATCGAGACGAAATATCTCCTGAATATTTTGAAGGTTGGATTGATTGGGCTAAAGAAAGAAAAATTGGCCTTGATTTCAATCCAACTTGTTTTGCCCATCCCTATGCGGCTGATGGTTTCACTCTTTCCCATCCTGCTCCAATCATCAGGAAATTTTGGATTGCTCATTGTGTGGCTAGTCGCCGCATCAGCGAGGTCTTTGGTCGCGAACTAAATAATCGAGCGATTACAAATCTCTGGATCCCAGATGGAATGAAAGATACTCCAGTTGACCGAAGAGGCTTTCGAGATCGACTGGAGGCTTCTTTAGATGAAATCTATTCAGTCCCTATGGATAACCGATTCACTCTAGATTCGGTTGAGGGCAAACTCTTTGGCTTAGGAAGCGAAAGCTTTACTGTCGGTTCTCATGAATTTTATTTTGGCTATGCAATAAAGAAGCAACTTCATTTAACCCTTGATGCTGGGCATTTCCATCCTACCGAGAGCTTGGCCGATAAAATCTCCAGCGTCCTGCGCTTTCTTCCTGGAATTGTCCTCCATTTAAGTCGTGGTGTCCGCTGGGATAGCGACCATGTGGTCATTTTAAATGATGAGCTTAAATCTATTGCTCAGGAAATTGTTCGGGGAAATTATCTTTCTAAAGTTCATTTAGCCCTTGATTTTTTTGATGCTTCAGTGAATCGGGTCGCCGCTTGGATTATTGGCGCGAGAGCGGTTCTCAAGGCTTTTTTGCTGGCACTGCTTGAGCCTCATGAAAGATTAAAAGAAATGGAACTAGCCGGTGACTACACTGGCCGACTTGCCCTTTTAGAAGAACTTAATTGCCACCATTTTAGAGCTATCTGGGATTATTACTGCCTAATAAATGCTGTCCCTCCTGGGCTAAAATGGTTGGAAGAAATAAAGCGATATGAAACTGAAATTCAACGCCAAAGAATTTAAAATGATTTTTTTAAGCTTTTTTCCTTGGGCTAAATCTAACTCCTTATCAGCTTATAAAGTTCCATTTTTTAACCTGCCTTTTGAATATAAAAGATAATTTTTTGGGATGGGAGAAAATATTGAGGTCAAAAGTATATTTGGCCATTGATTTAGGGGCTGAAAGTGGCCGAATATTGGCTGGTCTTTGGGATGGGGCCCAACTTAAACTTGTGGAAATTCATCGTTTCCCCAATAAGCCTATACTTTGGGCTAATTCCTTAAGATGGGATGTCCTTTATTTATGGAAAGAAATTTTGTCTGGTCTGGCTCTGGCGGCAAAGCAATTCGGAGATAAAATAATTTCTCTTGGGATTGATACTTGGGGAGTTGATTTTGTCCTTTTGAGTAAAAATGAAGAGATGATTTGTTTGCCCTATCATTACCGAGATGAAAGAACTAGGGGAATGATGGCCAAGGCGTTTAGAATTGTTCCCAAAAAGGCAATTTTCCGATTAACCGGTATTCAGTTCATGCCCATTAACACCCTTTATCAGCTCCTAGCCTTTAAAAAAGATCATCCAGAATTGTTATCTGTCGCGGCCACCCTCCTCATGATGCCCGATTTCTTTCACTGGCTGCTTTGTGGCCACCAAGCCGTTGAATATACCATTGGCACCACCTCTCAATGTTTTGATGTTTATCAAAGAAAATGGTCCAAGAGGTTACTAAAAGCTTTTGATTTTCCTATGGCCATCTTTCCTGACGTGGTTTTTCCCGGGACATATTTAGGCTTGCTTAAATCGGCGGTCCGAGAAAAAACTGGACTGTCCAAAAAAGTCAAAGTTGTGACCCCTGCAGCCCATGACACAGCCTCGGCTGTGGTGGCTGTGCCCACTAAATTTACAGGTTCAGAACGTTGGGCTTATTTAAGTTCGGGGACTTGGTCCCTGATGGGCGTTGAAACTAAAAAACCAAATCTTTCCTCTCTTGCTTTTAAATTAAATATGACCAATGAAGGCGGTCTCGATGGAACTTATCGCCTTTTGAAAAATATAATGGGCTTATGGTTGATCCAACAGAGCAAGCGCTCTTTTGAAGCCTCAGGGAGAAAATTAACTTACGCCCAGTTGGTGTCTTTGGCCAAAAAGACCAAACCTTTTCAATATCTTATTGACCCAGACGATTCTCGCTTTCTTAATCCACCAGACATGGTCACGGCAATAAAAAACTTTTGCTGGGAAACAGATCAATGCCCTCCTCAAGATGAAGGTGAATTAATCCGCTGTATTTTTGAAAGTTTGGCTCTCAAATACCGAGAAGTTCTCAACTATTTAGAAAGATTAACCGGCAACCACCTTGAGGTCATTCATCTTGTAGGAGGCGGCGCTAGAAATTCTTTCTTAAATCAGCTAACGGCTGATGCTTGCCAGCGTCCAGTTGTGGCTGGCCCTTTTGAAGCTACGGCTATGGGCAATCTTCTTGTTCAACTAAGAGCTGACAAGGAAATCAGTTCTCTCGAAGAAATAAGAGAGGCGAGTTTTAAATCAACGAAAATAAGAACTTATTGGCCTGGTAAACCGCACCCTTGGGAAGAAGCCGCCGCTCGCTTGGCTCATTTGTTAAGCCGAAAAAAGAGGGAATAAATTTGAGACGAAAACTTTGGCTTCAACAAAACCTGGGTAAATTTAATTTAAATTCAATTAGGGGGAGAAAAATGGATTGGGGACAACGGTATTTAAAATTAAGACACAGGGAAAGATTCAATGAAAAAAGAAATGGCAAGGGGCTTTCCTTTTGGTTTATAGGTTTGATTTTGGCCCTCTTTTTAAGTTGTTTAAAGGTGAGTTTGTTGGCTCAGAAAATAACTAAGGGCGAAAGCGACGGACCGTTTAAGCCCTTTGATCTGAGAGTGGAATACTTGATCAATCCGCTTGGAGTTGATATCCCTCAGCCCAGATTTTTCTGGAAAAACCAGCATCCTGAGCGCGGTGAGAAGCAATCCGCATACCAGCTTCAAGTTTCATCACAGGCTGATTTTAAATCGATTGATCTGTGGGATTCAGGTAAGGTTCAAAGCGATTCTTCAATCCAGATTGTTTATAGAGGCAAACCCTTAGAAAGCAATCGAACCTATTATTGGAGAGTCAGAATTTGGGATAAAAAAGGACAAGTTAGCTCCTGGAGTGAAGTGGCTCATTTTGACACCGGACTTTTTCGGGCGAGCGATTGGAAAGGTGAATGGATAGGTGGAGAAAATCTTTTTCGCCGCGAATTTGACTTGCCCGCCCCGCCTCGCCGAGCCCGAGCTTATATTTGTGGCCTTGGCTATTATGAACTCCGGATTAATGGCCAGAAAGTCGGCGATCATGTCCTTGATCCAGGC
>JAOAFQ010000129.1 GCA_026416195.1 Candidatus Aminicenantota bacterium
AGTCAAAGCAGGCCTAACTATTCTGGCTGAAAGAGAAGTGACCTTTGTTCTGGCAAGAAACAAGGATAATGAGAAATAGGCAAAGCAACAAAAAAGAAACAAAGAATATAATTATCGCTCTCCCTACCGCAATGACTATCCTTAATTTATCGCTAGGTTTTTTAAGCCTTCAAGCCTCTATTCATGGTAACTTCTTATGGGCAGGATGGTTAATTGTTTTAGCTGCAGTAATTGATGGCCTTGATGGAGTGGTAGCCCGATTGACTCAATCCAACTCATTATTTGGCGTGGAACTTGATTCTTTAGCTGATGCTATTTCCTTTGCTACCGCTACTTCCCTTCTCTTTGCCCTTTGGTCAACTGAAGAATTGGGACAAGCTGGAGTTTTTCTTGCTTTTATTTTTCTTACGGCAGGTATATTAAGACTCGCCAGATATAACGTAATTCAGGCTAAGCAGAAAAATCGTTCCTTTTATCTGGGTTTAACTGTTCCTTCAGCCTCAGTTTTCATTGTGGCTCTTATAATGGCTTTATCCAGACCACCAGCTCATCCTGTGCCTAAATTTTTTCTTTTTCTGGTTATGCCTCTAATTTCTCTTTTAATGGTTAGCCGAATTCATTATCCCAATTTTATTCAAATAATTTACCGACATCGCCTCAATCTTTCTCGGCTTCTTTTTACCATCGCCTTACTTACGAGCTTCTATTTAAATCCACCTTTGACTCTTTTAATTGTCACCTCAATCAATGTTTCCTCTGGCCCTATGAGAGAGGCTTGGCGGCTAACCCAAAAATTTATCTTGGCTAGAAGCAAAGGCAATGAATTTCCCTGGCGATAGATTGGTTCAAAATGCTTTAGAATAAAACTGATCTCATTTTAAAAATCGATAAGATGATTCGATTCCTAAAGAAAATTTACGCTCTGGTCATTGGAATAGGGGTTGTGGCTCTGCTTATTTTTCCCCTTTTTTTTAAGACGAAGTTAACAATTAAAGTTTCGACCAATCAAAGTTCTCTTTCCGAGTTGCCTTCTGATTCCAGCAGAATTCATTCCATCAAAGAACACCGCTTAAAGATTGTCTCTGGCCAAACCTTAGTGGATCTGCTTATACCCTTTTTTCCGTTTCAATTAATAAACGAGATTATTGCTGCCGCTAAACCGGTTTATAATTTAAATCGAATAAGGGCTGGCCATGATTTAGTCATTAAGACTTCTAACCAAGGAGATTTCTATTCGCTGACCTATGAAATTGACCCAGGCCAATTTTTAGAAATTAAAAAAGAAACCAATGGACTTAAAGCCTCTTTGCAAAGTCCGCCTTTAGAAACAAGACTATCTTTCCTCACTGGAGAAATTAATGAGAGTCTAATCGAAGCCATTAATCAGCTCGGGGAAAGAGATTCTTTAGCTCTTTCTCTGGCCGAAATTTTTGCCTGGGAAATAGACTTTTATCTTGATCTCCGCGCCGGCGACATCTTCGCTTTTATCTTTGAAAAAAAATACCTTCAAGGCGAATTTATTGGTTATGGCGACATCTTGGCGGCTCAAATCATCAACCAAGGGAAAAAATATCAGGCCTATCGTTTTCGTCACCCTAAAACTGGTAAGATCGACTATTTTGATGCTGAGGGAAAATCCTTGAGAAAAGCTTTTCTTCGTTCTCCCATAAAATATGGCCGGATCACCTCTCGTTTTAGCTTGAGACGGCGTCATCCAATTCATAAAATCTATCGACCTCATTATGGAATTGACTATGCTGCACCCATTGGCACGCCAGTTCAAGCGACAGCGGATGGACTCGTAACTTTTGCCGGTAGGAATGGAGCTTCTGGTCGAATGATTCGTCTTCGCCATAAAAATGGCTATGAATCGCTCTATCTTCACCTCCACCAGTTCGCGCCAGGAATAAAAGTTGGCGCCCAAGTTAAGGCAGGCGACATCATTGGCTATGTCGGTTCATCAGGTGAATCAACTGGGCCTCACCTCGATTATCGTCTTCTTTATCATGGCCGTTATATTAATCCACTAGCTTGGCGTTTTGAATCGTCCGAGCCTCTTCCCCCTGAGTTTCTTGATTCTTTTAAAAATGAAATAAAATCATTTGCCTTTTTCTTTGACCGTCCTTACTTGTTTGCTCGACTCTTGACCTTTTAACTATTTTTTCTCTCCTGAACGACCAACTCCGCCTTCCCGAGTTGGAGAATTAGCTCCAGTTCTTTCAGCTCCACCAGAATAAACAGGAGAAGAAACAGCCCCTGGAGAGGAAGGGGAAGAGACGATCGTGAAGGGATTAATATGGAAACTCTCATCAGGAAAAGAAACTAATCGACGGAAAGCCATATCTCTTGAGCCATAGCCAAGTTCGGGACAACGAACTTCATTCCTTTGGCTATCGTAGACAATATTATAGCCAAGACGACTAGCAATTCGGACATCAGGGTTCCAATCAACAATTTCTATTCTCTCTATCAAGGTAAGATTGCCTCTTCTAGGTCCGACCTTTTCGATTGGTTCTATTTGGCCAGGAAGATAAGTTGAGGCAGTTGCCTCTTCTTTTATCGACCCAGTCTTTTCGATTATCCCCTTTGAGGTTAGAATGTCTCGGAGAAAAGTTGTTTTTTCAGCTGAAGTTAAAGGCGATAAATTAATTTTTCCTGTCTCAAAAGCTTCCTCCGCCTTAAGCACCTTTTCTCGAGGAAAATCGGGTTTAAAATCTTCTTTTGAGACCATAATAAACTTAGTTATTGTCTGCCTTAACGATTCAACCGCTCCTGGATCACCCTGTTTTAAAGCGTTTAAAACGACTTGGGTGATTTTCTTGACTTCCTTGGGAGGTGATAATTTCTCACCCGAAGTTTGTTTTTTCAACTGATCCTTTCTGATTTTATCCAGAATTGGTTTAACTTCAGTGACGGGAATTTCTTGGCGAGCAAAGCGGTAAAAATACTCGGCCAAAGTGGGATTATAACCCAGAAAATCATAATAAGTATAAAGATACCAATCAAAAAGCGTCCATGGGCGCCAAGCATAAAAACCAAAAAAGTAGTCCCAGACTGTCCAGGATGGAGCGAAAATGCTTCCTGGAATCCAGAGCCAGCCTTTTTTTTCATCCCACATCCAAAAACCAAGATGATAAGGAACCCAACCCCAAGGTTCTTCAGGAATCCAAAAGAGGCTTCCCCCAAGATTCAACCAGCGACCATAAAAATAAGGCATCCAGGAGCCCCAGGGATAATAATCATTATAAAAGGGTCTCCAGACATAGCCATATAATTCGTGCCAGAGCCATTCGCCATAAACAGAACCATATCTTTGAGCAAAATAATAAACAGCTAAAGGTAAATGTCTTAAAGGCTCTGGCAAAACACTTTCCGTATGATAGAAATCAAAATTGGCATTAATTTCTTCATTCCATGTTAAAAAATCATCAGTCTGGTTATAGAGCTCAGCTTGAACCATCCCCAGAGGAGATTTAACCTTAGCTCGCCAGCCCTTTTCAATCAAAATTTGAGAGGGGTATTTTTTATTCCTTTCAGGGGGAACCATTACCCAGACCCGACCATTCCTCACGATAACTTCACTCGAACCGTCTTCCAAGACTTTAATAATTGAGACGCTATTGTGTTCTAGCTTGACAGCTGATTTAGCAGTTAAAACTTGAAAAAGCTCCGAACCATCATATTCTTTATACATGACATAAATGGTCCCTTGGGAAAGAACAAGATTGGAAACCTTTTTGTTCGAACTTAAAGTCGGAGCTAAAACTGTTTGCAAAAAAAGTTCGGAATGGCGATCAAGACGAATAATCGTCCCGTTGTCAAATTGAAGTTCTAATCGACCATCACGGGAATAAACCGTATCCCCAGGCATTAAGGGCAAATTAAGGATGGCTTCAGTGGGCTCCTTGCTTGCCCAAGATTGGATTATAGGCCGCTCTCCTTGATGGTTAGGGTCGAGGTAAGTTATATGGCCAAAATAAATATCTCCTTTATAATTAATTACTTTGTAACCTTTTTGAGCGGCCAATAGACTAGGAAAAAGAATTAACCATATTAATATGATATAACCCTTTTTTCTCATCTTATTTCTCCTCTTTAATATATTTATGCAATTTTTAGGCCAACTATTTTCTTTTTTTTCTCAAATAATTTTCTAACCCCGTTGTCTCCTTTTAATTTCTACTTAATCATCTTAATCTGATTATCAAAAAAATTCAAACATAATTTAGAAAACAAGAAAGAATCAACTGGCGAGACAGATGTCATCTAAAAAGGACAACATCATTTTAAACAAAAACAATTCCTCCAACCATTAAACTTTCTTGGATAAATCAAAAAATAGGCCAATATGGTTCAAATTTACTTAAAATATGGTCGGTAAAGAAGGGTTGACATATTTCTGGATTTAATCTTAGAATTGAAAATCATTGCCTCAAAGGAGGTCTTATGAAGATCACTCTTAGTGTTTTAAAAGCGGATATTGGAAGCGTGGGGGGCCATCTTCGGCCCAGCCAGGCTTTACTGGATGAAGTTAAAGATTTCATCCGAGAAAATGGACGAAATCTCTTAATTGATTATTATCTCAGCTTCACCGGTGACGACATCGCTATCCTTTGTACTCACGAAAAGGGTGTTCTTAACCCTGAAATTCATAAATTGGCTTGGGAAGCCTTTTTAGCTGGAACAGCTGTGGCCAAGAAACAAGGGCTTTATGGTGCTGGTCAGGATTTGTTGAAGGATTCTTTTAGCGGTAACATCAAAGGGATGGGACCGGCTGTGGCGGAAATTGAAATTAATGAACGACCAAGCGAACCTTTTATCTTCTTTGCCGCTGATAAAACTGATCCAGGAGCTTATAATTTACCCCTTTATTTGGCCTTTGCTGATCCCATGTACAGCTCTGGACTTCTTCTTAGTCCTAAAATTAGCCAAGGCTTTACTTTTCGAATTATCGATGTGGCCCATACCGAAAAAGATAAAATTATCGACCTCAATGCACCCGAAGACCTCTATGACATTGCGACTCTTCTCCGAGACACAGAAAGATATTGCATTGAAAGCATTTTTGCCCGCAGTAATGGCGAACAGGCCGTGTCGGTTTCGACTACTCGCCTCCATAATATTGCCGGTAAATACACAGGAAAAGATGATCCAGTCGCTTTGGTTCGCGTTCAAGGTGATTTTCCGGCCACAGGTGAAATTTTAGCCCCCTTTGAAATTGGTCATTACGTCGCCGGTTTTATGCGAGGCAGTCATAACGGTCCGCTCATGCCTTGCCGATTAAATACAACTATCAGCTATTTCGACGGTCCGCCAGTGGTTACTGGTGCCGCCTTTTGTGTCAAGGAGGGTAAATTGACTGGACCGGTCGATGTTTTCGATCATCCTTATTGGGAATACGTTCGAACCAAGATTGCAGAAAAGGCTGCTCTTATTAGACGGCAGGGCTTTTTCGGTCCAGCTATGCTTCCTTGGAGTGAACTTGAATATGGTGGGGTAGTTGAGAGAATAAAAAAATTGGAGAAAAGATTTCGTTTTCGGGAATAAAGAATTTGTGTCCTTTAAATCAGCTTTGCTCCTTAAGTCGCCGCTTAAGCCAGTTTATAAATTTTTTTGTCACCGCCATTGTTAAGCGCCGCAATCCTTTTCCTACCGTCGATATTATTATTGAAATAAAAAGGCCTGATGGAAAAGAGGGAATTATTCTTATTGAAAGAAAGAATCCTCCTTATGGTTGGGCCTTACCTGGAGGTTTCGTCGAATATGGTGAATCTCTTGAAGAAGCAGCTCGAAGAGAAGCCAAAGAAGAAACCTCGCTGGAGATAGAACTCCTTCGTCAATTTCATACTTATTCAGCCCCGTCGCGAGATCCTCGTTTTCACACCATCTCTACTGTTTTTATTGCTCGAGCTAGTGGCACCCCTAAGGCTAAAGATGATGCTCGGGCCATCGGGATTTTTACGTCAGAAGAGATCAACTTTCCCTTAGCTTTTGACCACGGGCAAATTATTAAAGATTATTTTAAAGAAAAAAAAGAACATCAATTATGAGCCTCTCCTCCCATTCAAAACTAAAGGAAGTGAAAAAAGTCTGGGGGCCAGCTGAAGCTGAAATTGTTAAAAGCTTTTTAAATAACTACGGGATCAAGTGTGTTTTTTTGGGTCAGGCTAACCCAACTTCTTATCCTATAGCGACTGATGGTCTAGGCGAAATAAAAATTATGGTAGCTGAAGAAGATTATGACTTGGCTTTGGAATTGTTAAAAAATATTCCCGACTAAAATAATTGTTTTTATTTCAAGGTTGAAGATCTCTTCCTGTTATCTTGGCTAATCAAAAAGAATCAATCTTTTTAAATCTTTCTATATAAGGAAATTTTTTAATCTAAAATTTAGGCGAAAATTGAGAAATTTCTCTTGACATTTATCAATTTCAATTTTATAAATAAGTCAAAATGGGAAAAATTGGGAAAAAATGGGAAATTTATTAATTGGCAGCGCTCCCGCTCGAATTGATACGGCCGGCCGAATTAAAATTCCAGAAAAATTCCGGACTCTCATTGAAAAAGAATATGGCTCGGAAGTTTTTATTACTTCCTTAACCGATGAGGCTTTACAGCTTTATCCTCTGCCTGTCTGGGAAAAAATTTCCGGCATGTCGATTAATGGCTTTTTGCATCTTCGACCTGAAGTACGCCATTTTCTTATCCGAGTTAATCGCAAAGGCACGCGCTGCCAGATTGACAGCAAAGGCCGAGTCCTCATCAGCCAGCATTTACGTCAGCTGGCTCAATTAAAGGATGAAGTCGAGGTCATCGGTCTCAATGATCATCTCGAAATCTGGAACCGGGAGCGGCTGGATGAAATCCTGGAAAAAAGACCTCTTACCGATTCGGATTTTAAAATTCTGGCTGATCTTTTACCTCGAGGAAAAATCGAATGAAAGGTCATCCCCTTCACACTCCTGTTCTCCTCGAGGAAGCTTTAAACTATTTGAAAATTGAGCGCCCTGGAATTTATATAGACGGAACAATTGGTCTTGGTGGTCATTCTCTTGAAATCCTTCGTCGTAATCCTCAAGCTCAAGTTATCGGTCTTGACCTTGATGAAACTTCCCTGCTGATCGCAAGAGAAAGACTCAAAGAATTTGGTCCGAGAATTAAACTAATTCAGGCTGATTTCCGCTCACTACCCGCTTTGGGCATCGACTTCAATCAGGTATGTGGTCTGCTTCTTGATTTAGGCCTCTCTTCCTTTCAGCTAGATAATCCAAACCGTGGTTTCAGTTTTAACCTCGAAGGGCCTCTCGATATGCGTTTCGATCATCGGATCAAAATGACCGCGGCCAAAATTATCGAGAAATATTCAGAAAATCAATTGGCCGCTATTTTTGCTAATTACGGTGAGCTTAAACAAGCAAGGCTGCTGGCTCGAGAAATTGTTACTCGTCGTAAAAATCAACCTATTAGAACAACGACTCAGTTGCGCCGACTGGTCGAAGAAATCTGCCGCTGGCGGCCTCAACCTGGAAAAACCCATCCTGCGGCTAAAGTTTTTCAAGCTTTGCGCATAGAAGTTAATGGTGAGCTCAGAGAACTTGATCAATTTCTAGAAAAGATAGTCTATCTCTTGCCTGTTGGCGCCAGAATTGTCGTTATCTCTTTCCATTCCCTTGAAGATAGAATCGTTAAGCATACTTTAGCTAAATTGGCTCATTCTAATCAGGATAAGCCGAAGATTCGTTTACTAACTCGAAAGCCAGCAACTCCGAGTGAAGAAGAGGTCAAGCGAAATCCAAGATCCCATTCAGCCAAACTAAGAGCAGCTGAAGTTATTTAAAAATGATTAAAAAAAAGTTATCAAAAACCGAAATTCTCTTTGTTGTCCTGAGTTTGACTGTCGCCCTTTCCTGTCTAACCTTTTATGTCTGGTATCAAACTGAATTAATTCGCCTTGGTCTAGAGAATCAAAAGGCCCAAGAAACTATCAAGCAACTCGAGGAGGAAATCAAAAGTCTAGAAGCTCAACGCTCGTCCCTTCTTTCGCCCGAACGAGTAGAAAAAATAGCTCGAGAGTATTTACAGCTTACTGAGCCAAATTCAAATCAGTTGATTTATGAGGAATGGTTAGCGGAAGTTAAGAAATGAAAATCCAAAATTCAAATCTTTCCAGGCTAAGAATTTTAATAATTACTGGAGGCTTGCTTCTGTGGTTCTTATTAATTTTTGGCCGACTGGTGGAACTTCAAGTTTTTAAGCATGAAGAACTAAAAAATGAGGCCATCGAGCAAAATCGATATATTCGGGAGATTTGGCCAACAAGGGGAACAATTAGAGATTCTCAAGGAAAAATTTTAGCTCGAAGCCTGCCAGTCCCATCCCTTTTTTTAGCTCGAGTCAATGGAGAAGATAAAGATACCCTTTTAGAAAGAATAGCTTCTTTGCAGGCTCTTCTTCCTCTTTCTCCTCGGGAAGTCCAACGAATTAAAAATCGAATTGACCAAGGCGACCGATTCATTTGGATCAAAAGAAAGATTAGTTGGGAAGAATTAGAAAGGGTCAAGCAGGCTAAAATTCCAGGAATTTTTGCTCAAAGAGAAAGTAAGCGCTTTTATCCCCTTGGACCTCATCTGGCCCATGTTTTGGGAGGGGTAGATATTGATGATCTGGGTCTCGGTGGAATTGAATATAAATATAATGAATATTTACAAGGGAAAAAAGGGCGGGTTCTTTTTCGACGCGATGCCCTTCGTCGCAAATATGATTTTCAGGTTATTGAACCGTCGGTTCCAGGCCGCGATCTTTACCTGACCATTGACAGTAATATTCAATATATTGCTGAACGAGAACTTGAAAGAGCGGTTTTAAACAATCAAGCCTCTTGGGGAACAATTATCGTCTCAAACCCAACTACAGGAGAAATTTTAGCTATGGCTAGCTTCCCCGATTATGATCCCAATAACTTTCCTCCAGCCGATCCAGCCGCTCAAATTAATCGAGCTATCCAAGAGAATTTTGAACCAGGCTCCGCCCTTAAAATTATTCTGGCCGCAGCTGCCTTAGAACTTAAGCCTGAATCTTTTGAAGAAGTCTTTGATTGTTCCACTGGCCATTTTTCTTTGGGAGGCTTAGTTATCAGAGATTACAAGAAATTCAGTCTCCTTTCTTTTCCCGAAATTTTTATTCACAGCTCGAATGTGGGAGCCATCCAAATTGCCCTTGAGCTTGGCCCAGATAATCTTTATTCTTGGCTCAAAAGATTTGGTTTTGGAGAAAAGACAGGAATTGATCTGCCTGGAGAGGAGGACGGAATCTTCCGACCGCCTCAGTCTTGGACAATCCATTCATTACCTCATTTGGCTATTGGCTATGAAATCTCAGTCACGGCCATCCAACTTCTTCAAGCTATAAATATCATTGCTAATGATGGACTACTCCTTCCTCTTCGACTTCTGAAAGCTTTTGCCTGTTCGGAAGGCCTAGAGGTCTTACCTTCTCCTGCTCCAGTCCGTCGCCTTTCCAGCCAAGTCGCTAGAGAAATTGCGGAGAAAATTCTAGCTAAAGTAGTCGAATCAGGCACTGGGAAAGCAGCTGCCTTAGCTGGCTTTCAAGCTGCAGGCAAAACAGGAACGGCTCAAAAATATGATCCTTTTTTAAAATCTTACAACTCAACTAAGCATCGATCTCTTTTTGTTGGCTTTGTACCTGTCGATAAACCTGCTATTTCTATGGTTGTCGTCCTTGATGAACCGAAAGCGGGCCGATACTACGGAGGCGAAATTGCTGCTCCAGTTTTCAGGGAAGTAGCCAGAAGGGTTCTTCTTTATCTTGGCCTAACTCCTCAATTTTCCCCCGATAAAATAATTCTAGCCTCCAGCTCAAAAACGAGGAGTCAGAATAAGCCATGAAGCTAATTCAATTATTAAAAGCCATTCGGCCGATTAATCTTATCGGCCCTGAAGACCTTGAAATTACTGGCCTTACCTGTCATTCTAAAAAAGTAGAGCCTGGTTTCCTCTTCGCTGCTTTAAAAGGGCAAAAATACCATGGCCTCAATTTTATCGACGAAGCCATCAACCGAGGGGCCTTAGCCATTCTCAGCGAAACTTCGCCGCCAGCTAATTGGCCTTTAACCTGGATAGAGGTGAGAGATGCCCGGCAAGCTTTAGCTTTGTTAGCGGCCGAGTTTTATGGACATCCTTCCTCTTCAATGAAAGTTATTGGGATAACTGGAACCAAAGGCAAAACTACCATAACTTATCTTCTCGAATCAATAATCTTAAAGGCTGCTGGGAAACCAGCGGTCATTGGAACTATTAACTATCGCGGCCCAGGTCTTTTTGAAGAAGCGGGGCGAACCACACCTGAAGCTCCAGATCTTCAAAAAATGTTACGAATTTTTCTTGACCATGGCGCAACTCATGCTATTCTTGAAGTTTCATCTCATTCGCTTAGTCTTAATCGAGTTCTTGGAGTTAATTTTGATTTGGCCATATTTACCAACCTGAGCCCTGAGCATCTCGATTTTCATTCGACGATGGAAGATTATTTTGAAGCCAAAAAAAAGCTTTTTTTCCTAAACAAAAAAAAGAGAACAGCCATTGTCAATCAAGATGACCCGTGGGGAAAAAGGCTTATTAGCGAATTACCCATGACGACTATAACCTTTGGGTTTGAACCAGAAGCTCTGATTCGAGCTTCTCACTTCGAATTAACCGAAAAGAAAACTAAGATTATCATCTCCTACCCGGGAGCTGAGGTTGAAATTGAAACTTCACTTCTGGGTCAACATAACATTTATAACGTTTTGGCCGCCTTCGCAGCTGCTTTAGCCTTGAATATCGATATTAGGGCTATTAGCGAAGGAATTAAAGCGGTCCAATTTATTCCTGGCCGTCTTGAAAAAATCGAAAATGACCTTGGTCTCTCGATTTTTGTTGATTATGCCCACACTGAATCGGCTCTGGAAAGAGTATTAGAAACCTTGCGTGGTTTTAAGCCCAAGCGTTTGATTGTCGTTTTTGGCTGTGGCGGTGACCGAGACCCTGGCAAAAGAGAAAAAATGGGGGAAGTAGCTGGTCGGTGGGCAGACTTAATCTTTGTTACTTCCGACAATCCTCGAAATGAAGATCCCATGGCCATCATTTATGAAATCGAAAGAGGAATTAAGCGAACAGGGTTCAAAAAATACTTTCTCGAGCCTGACCGTCGCCAGGCGATCAAGCAAGCCCTCGAAATTGCTCGCCGAGGTGACATCGTAGTGGTAGCTGGAAAAGGCCATGAAGGTTATCAGGAAATAGCTGGTCAAAGGTTTCCTTTCAATGATGGCCAAGTTATTCGAGAAATTCTTAAAGAATTAGCCAAGGAACCCAAAAATGGAACTTAATTTGGCTCAAATTGCCCGCTGGACAGAAGGCGAGATTTTGCAAGGTTCGCCTCAATTAAAATTTAATTTTTATAATTTTGATTCCCGATTGACCCAAAGAAGTGAACTTTTCTTTGCCCTTAAAGGGCAGCGGGATGGTCATGATTTTGTCCTTGACGCTTATAAAAAAGGCGCAGGTGGGGCTGTCGTCAGTCGGCCCATATTTGGTCTACCGTCAGATTTTGCCCTCGTCAAAGTTAAAGATACTTTATTAGCTCTTCAAGCTTTGGCTCATCAAGTTTTACTTTCTTCTAAGGCAAAAATAGTCGCCATAACTGGAAGCGTTGGGAAAACGACCACTAAAGAATTAACGGCCGCGATGTTAGCAAGTCGCTATCGGGTTCTTAAATCAGAAAAAAATTATAATAATGAAATCGGACTTCCTCTTACTCTCCTTCGTCTTTCACCCCAAGACGAAATTGTCGTGGTCGAAATGGCAATGAGAGGCCCTGGTCAGATTAAAAAACTTACCGAAATCGCTCCGCCTGATGTCGCGGTTTTAACCGGTATTCACCCTGTTCATTTGGAGTTTTTTCCCTCAATGGAAGAACTAGCCAAGGCCAAGCAAGAGATTCTTTTAGGAACAAAAAGAGAGGGGGTAGCTATTCTGAATGGCGATGACGAGTGGGTCATGAAGATGGCGGCCATCTGGTCAGGGAAAAGGTTTCTTTTTGGGTTTGCTGACTACTGTCAATTAAAAGCCAAAAGAATCCCTCATCTAGATTTTAATGGCCTCAAAGTGGAAGTTGAATTCAAAGGCCACAATTTTAACCTTCGCTTCCCCTTTTTTTATGAAAGTAGTCTTTATAATCTCTTGGCCGCCTGGTCTGTGGCTCAGCTTTTTTCGATTCCCGCGGACGAAATTATTAGAGTAGCTGAGTCTGCCCATCCAGAACCAGGTCGGGGCCAGCTCTTTCATCTTGACCCGGACATAAAGCTCATTGATGATACCTATAATTCCAATCCCTACGCTTTAAAAGAAGCTCTTCGTTCTCTAGGTAAACTTCCAGCTAAAAGGCGGCTAGCTGTTTTGGGCGATATGCTTGAGCTTGGTCCCCAAGCATCATTCTTCCATCGAGAAGTGGGGAAGAAGCTGGTTGAATACAATTGGCATCTTCTTTTTACTGTCGGTGAATTAAGTCTTGAAATCGCCGCTGGGGCTAAAGAGGCCGGCTTAAGCCAAACCAGCATTTCTTCTTTTAAAGACAGCTTATTGGCGGCCGAGGCTTTAGATAAGATTTTAGAACCGGGTGATCTTGTTCTGGTTAAAGGTTCGAGAGCCATGAAAATGGAAAAAGTAGTAGATTATCTAAAAGCCAAAAGAGGAGGACAGTAACGTGCTAACTTGGATTCTAGTACCCCTACGGGATGTTCATATTTTCTTTAATGTTTTTCGATACATTACCGTTAGAACAGCATTGGCCGGAATAACTGCTCTTTTTATTAGTTTTGCCTTTGGACCTTTGTTCATTCGCTGGCTAAAAAGAATGCAAGTTGGTCAAGAGATAAGACCTGAAGGACCGCAAAGCCACTACACTAAACGAGGGACTCCCTCAATGGGGGGGCTTCTTATCATTTGCGCCACCTTACTGCCGACAATTTTATGGGGCGATCTAAAAAACATCTATGTCTGGCTAGCAATGGTTACCATGTTTCTTTTTGGCTTGATTGGTTTTGTTGATGATCTAATCAAAATTAGATATCGTCGTTCTCTTGGGCTTAAAGGTCGGACTAAACTGCTCTTTCAATTTACCTTAGCCTTACTTCTTAGTCTTGTCCTTCTTTATCTTGGCTTTCATGACCGTTTTAGCTTAGAACTTAACTTTCCTTTTTTTAAGGCCTTCACCCCCTATTTGGGCTGGTTTTATCTGCCCTGGATTATGTTTATCCTAGTCGGCTCATCTAATTCAGTAAATCTAGCTGATGGACTTGATGGTTTAGCAATCGGTCTTATGGCCATAAGTTCGAGTGCCCTCACGGCCTTAACTTATATTGCTGGCCACGCCCGCTTTTCCCAATATCTCAATGTGACTTGGGTTCCCCAGGCCGCCGAATTAACCGTCTTCGCCGGCGCCTTGGCTGGTGCTTGCCTTGGATTCCTTTGGTTCAACTGCCATCCTGCTCAAATTTTTATGGGTGACACCGGGGCACTGGCGCTTGGGGCTAGCCAAGCCATCATTGCTCTATTGATTAAACAGGAATTCCTATTATTTACGGTAGCTGGGGTTTTTATTTTGGAAGCTCTTTCTGTCATCATTCAAGTTGGTTATTTCCGGTTGACTAAAGGAAAGCGCGTCTTTAAGATGGCGCCTCTTCATCATCACTTTGAGCTTCTTGGCTGGCCAGAAGAAAAGGTAGTAGTTCGTTTTTGGATTTTGGGCATCATTTTTGCCCTTTTTAGTTTAACGACTTTGAAGCTGAGATGAAAATGATTGAGTTAAAAGGTCAAAAGGTCTTAGTGGTTGGCTTAGGAAAAACAGGAGAAGCTCTGGTCAATTTTCTTCTGAAACAGGGGGCGAGAGTCTGGGTAAGCGAAAAAAAATCAGCTTCCGAATTGAAAATAAATTTAAAAGAATTCGAAAAAAAAGGAGTAAGAATAGAAACAGGGGGGCATCAACTTCAAACCTTTCTCGAAGCTGACCTTATTATCCCTAGCCCTGGTGTCCCGCCCCTTCCTGAAATTAAAACAGCTCAGGCCAAGGGGAAAAAAATTATGGCCGAAATAGAACTTGCCCGGGATTTTATCCAAGGAAAAATAATCGGAATCACTGGAACTAATGGCAAATCAACAACCACGACCCTCGTTCATAAAATTTTAAGAGCCGACCAGCGGCCCTCTCATCTTGCAGGTAATATAGGTACGCCTCTTATTCGCTACGCTCTTTCCAGCCGACCAACCGATATTTATGTTACGGAAATTTCTAGTTTCCAACTTGAATACTGTGAAAAATTTAGGTGCGAAATAGCCGTTTTTCTTAATTTCTCAGCCAATCATCTCGATTGGCATGGTTCTCTTGAAGCTTACTGGATGGCTAAATCAAAACTCTTTCTCAATCTTACTGAAAATGATGTAGCGATTCTGAATCGAGATGATCCGCGCCTTTCTGCTTTAAGCCAGAAGATTCGAGCTCCCCTATACTTTTTCAGTCGTCAAACCCAAGTTGTGCCTGGTATTTATGTTAAAGATGGCTGGTTATATCTCCATCTTAATCAACCAAAACCACTTCTCCCTCTTAAATCAATCAAGTTAGTTGGCGAGCATAACTTGGAAAATGTTATGGCTAGCTTACTTGTTGGTTACCTCCTCAATGTTCCTCTTTCTATTATGCGCCAAACTGTAAGTCAATTTACTGGCCTGGAACATCGACTCGAAAAGGTGGCCCTTTGGAAGGGAATCACTTTCTATAATGATTCCAAGGCGACAACCGTTGATGCGACGATTAAAGCCTTAAATTCTTTAAAGCCTGGAATTATTCTTATTATGGGAGGAAGAGATAAAGGGGCAGACTTTAGTCTTCTTCGGCCTCATCTAAAAAACAAAGTTCGTCAGTTGATTCTGATTGGTGAAGCCAAAGAAAAAATCAAGCAAGCTCTCGACCAAATAGTTCCTATCAATGAGGCTTCCACGATGAGGGAAGCGGTTATAATGGCTGTTCAAGTAGCTAAACGAGGTGAATCAATTCTTCTTTCTCCGGCTTGCACTAGTTTCGATATGTTTCATGATTTCGAGCATCGAGGCCGAGTCTTTAAACAAGAAATCAGAAAATTGATTAGAGCACAGTCAATAAGCAAAAAGAAATGAAAAATCGAGAAATTTTCCGACGAGGTAGCTTCGACCGGCCTCTGTTCATTATTACTCTCCTTCTTTTTGTCATCGGTCTCATTATGATTTTCAGCGCTTCCGCTCTTATGGCTGCTGAGAAATACCATCAGCCTTTCCACTTTCTTATCGAACAAGTCAAAGGGGCAATTATCGGCTTCGCTCTTCTTCTTATTATTATGATGACGAAAAGGGATATTTTTCGCTGGTCAGCCTTTGTCTTGAGCCTCCTTATCCTTTGTTTTGTGCTTTTATCATTGTGCTTCCTCATGCCGCCTATCTCAGGGGCCAATCGCTGGGTCAAGCTTTTTGGAATGAGCTTTCAACCCTCGGAATTAACAAAAATAAGTCTTATTTTATTCATCGCCTTTTATCTTGAGAAAAAGAAAGACCATTTAAATGAGGTAAAAACCATCCTGCCCTTAATGGCCGTGATCGGACTTTCGGCTTTGCTGATTTTGAGTGAGCCCGATGTGGGTACGGCTGTGTTGATTCTCTTTATCAGCTTCCTCCTTCTTTTTATCGGGGGGACAAAGTTTAGATATTTAGTGGCCGCCTCTGTTCTCGCCCTCTCTTTTTTCCTCCTTTATTTTCTTCATCTACCCAAGGAAGATTATCGAAGACAAAGATGGGAAGCTTTTCTGGCCCCAGAAGAACATCGAGAGCGAGCCGCTTTTCAGATCCTGCAATCCAAATTAGCCATTGGCAGTGGTGGGTTTTTGGGGGTTGGTCTAGGGGAAAGCACAAGAAAACTCTATTTTCTTCCTTGTGCTCAAACTGATTTTATTTATGCCGTAATTGGTGAGGAATTTGGACTCCTTGGAACGATTTCTGTTCTCGTCCTTTATTTACTCTTTTTCTGGCGCGGCTGGAAAATTGCCCAGAAGGCTACAAGTCTAAGCTACCAGCTAGCTTCTTATGGGTTGACATTGATGATTTGCTGTCAAGCTCTTTTAAATATTTCCATTGTTTTAGCCCTTGGACCAACCAAAGGGGTTCCATTACCCTTTATTAGTTATGGCCGCTCAGCTTTAGTTTGTAATCTGGTTGCTGTCGGGCTGCTTCTCAATATCTCTCAAAGAAAGGTAAATAACCTGGTTATAAAATGAGTGGAATCAAAGAGAAGAAAAAAATCTTTATTTGCGGTGGCGGTACAGGCGGGCATCTGTACCCGGCTCTAGCTGTTGGTCAGAAGTTGCGCCAAAAAGAGCCAAATCTCGAAATTATTTATATTGGCAGTGACCGACCGATTGAAAAAGAAATCATGACTAAATATGGAGAGAAATTTATTAGTTTAAAAATCGCAGGTCTACAGGGACGAGGCTTAAAAACTATTTTTAGTATTTCCCTTATTCCGATAGGAATAGTAAAATCAATTTATCTCTTATTAAAATACCAGCCAAATTTAGTTATTGGCTTCGGTGGTTACAGCTCCGGACCAATGATTTTGGCGGCTTGGCTTCTAAGAAAACCAAGAATTATTTTAGAACAGAATGTTAGACCAGGATTGACTAATCGCCTCCTCCGCCCTTTTGTCCCCAAAGTGATTACGGCCTTCGAAACAACTTTAACCTATTTTGGCCGAAAAGGAATTCATTTAGGCAATCCAGTCCGTCCTGATTTTTATCTCCTCGAACCAAGAAAAAAACAACTGCCTTTTACATTATTAATTTTTGGTGGAAGCCAAGGTTCTCATTTTCTAAATCAACTTATGATTAATACCCTACCATTACTCCAACCTGTTAGAGAAAAAATTAAAATCATTCATCAAACTGGATCAAAAGATTATTTGTGGGTTAAGAATGCTTATGCTGATTTCTCCTTTGAGTCAGCCGAAGTTGTGCCTTTCTTCTTCGAAATGGCTCAAAAGTTTAAGCAAGCTGATCTTATTATTTGTCGCGCCGGGGCCACTTCCATCGCCGAAATCATTGCCTCTCTTCGAGCTTCATTACTTATTCCCTTTGCTCAAGCCGCAGAAAATCATCAGTATTGGAATGCCTATGAACTTTTCTCTCGTGGAGCAGCTGATCTGATGCTGGAAAAAGAGGCTAGTCCAGAAAAGCTAAGTCAGAAAATTACCGATTATCTCAATCATCCTGAAAAGATCGAGTCGATGGAGGCCAAGTTAAAGAATTTAAGAAAACCTGACCCAGCGGAAAAAATAGCCTCTCTTTGCCTAGATACTCTGAGGATCAATAAGGGGAGAACATTTAATGGTTAAGCAGGTTTATCGTCGGCTCAAGAGAATTCACCTAGTTGGTATTGGCGGCACCGGCATGAGCGGTATTGCCGAAGTCCTGCTTAATCTTGGTTACAAGGTTTCAGGTTCTGATCTTCAGGCCAATGAGGCCACCGAAAGATTAGGTCTTCTTGGAGCAGAGATAACTATCGGTCACCGAAAAGAAAATGTTCAAGGTGCTGATGTGGTCGTTATCTCTTCAGCCATTAGGCCTGATAATATCGAAGTTAAAGAGGCCCGCCAACTAAAAATTCCAGTTATCCCTCGCGCTGAAATGTTGGCTGAGTTAATGCGGATGAAGTATGGCATCGCTGTGGCTGGCTCCCATGGAAAGACAACCACCACTTCAATGATTGCCCTCGTCTTGGAAGCTGGGGGCTTTGACCCAACCATTGTGGTTGGCGGACGATTAAACAAACTTGGCTCTCACGGTAAACTCGGTGCTGGCGATTTTTTAGTGGCGGAAGCAGATGAAAGTGACCGCTCTTTTCTTTATCTCTCACCCTTTATCGCCGTTCTGACCAATATTGATCTTGAACATCTTGATCATTACCACAGCCTCGATGATTTGAAAAAGACTTTTATTGACTTTGCCAATAAGGTTCCCTTTTATTCGCCCGTAATTCTCTGCCTTGATGATCCTAATTTACAAGATCTTATTCCCAAAATAGAGAGAAAAATCATCACCTATGGCTTTTCAGCCCAAGCTGATATCTTTGCTCGCTCTCTTCGCTTTCAGGGTTTTGAAAGTTGGGCCGATCTTTTTTGGCAAGGCCAACCTTTAGGACGGCTTCACCTTCAAGTGCCTGGTTGGCATAACATTCTTAATGCCATGGCAGCAGTCGCGGTTGGTCTTGATCTCGATATTCCTCAAGAAGCTATTTTTAAAGCTTTAGAAAATTATACAGGCACAGCTCGTCGTTTTGAGCTTAAAAAAATCATTAACCGGATCATGATTATTGAGGACTATGCTCATCATCCAACAGAAATTAAAGCAACTCTTGAAGCGGCCAAAGAAGGTTTTCATCGCCGCCTTATCGTTATTTTTCAACCTCATCGTTACACCCGGCTTTATCATCTTCTTAAATCTTTCGCTATGAGCTTTAACCAAGCTGATGTCCTCATCCTGACTGAGGTTTATCCAGCAGGCGAAGAACCCATTCCTGGTATCAATGGCCAGGCTCTCTTTGAAGCTATTCGTGAATATGGCCATAAGAATGTCCTTTTTGAACCAGAGATGAAACGAATTCCCGAAATAATCGCTAATTTGGCTTTACCTGAAGATATCATTCTAGTTCTTGGTGCAGGCAATATTCCCAGGATTATTCCCGAACTTATTACTCGCCTCGAAAAGGAGGTGAGAGAATGAGAGCTCAGCCGTTTTCTTCACCTTTAACTTTACCTACCTATCCTTACCAGCGAGGCTCGAGTCGTTTTCGATTACGTCGAGTCAATAAGAAAACTCGCCTTACACTTAAACATTTAATTATTCTTTTTACCTTAGCCGGCCTACTTACCTATTTCTTTACTCGCCTCTTGCTTTTTCTTTCAACTTGGGAAGGATTGAGAATCGAGAATATTCAGATTAAAACTGAGAAACCAGAAGTGGAAAGAGAAATCAGAAATAATTTACGCCAAGTTTATTTCCAAAATATTTTAAAACTTGATCTGAAGCGAATTGAAAATGTGGTTTTGGCCCATCGTTGGGTAAAACAGGCCAAAGTTAGGAAAGTTTTTCCTAACTCATTAGAGATTATTATTGATGAGCGCCAGCCTGTAGCCATTCTTAAGCAACGTGACCAAGCCTATCTTATTGATGAGGAGGGTCGAAAACTTGAACCTGGAGACGACAGCTCAGATCTTCCGGTTATCTATCTTTCAGATGAAAGAGAGGGCTTATCCAAGGAAGATTTGCAGCTGATAAATGATTGTTTAAAATCTTTAACCCCACAAGAAAGAGTTTCAGTCCGAATCTTCCTTACCTTTTGGCCAATCAATCTTTCTCTTCAATTTCCTTCCGATCCCACTCTTTTAATCTTGGGGAAAGACCATTTTCAAGAAAAAATCGATTTGTATCGCCGCCATCGGCCTTGGCTCGAAGCTAGTTTTGGTTCCTTAGAGTATCTGGACCTGCGCTTCTTTGAAGACAGAATTTATTTTAAGCTCAGAGAGGTTGACAAGACCTCAGAAACCATCGATTCGGAGGAGGACAATTAATGCCCAAGAGTGGCTATATAGTCGGTTTTGATCTTGGAACCAAAAAAGTCTGCGCCATTATTGGCGAAATAACCGAAGAAAAGAAGGTGGAAATTGTTGGAATTGGACTAGCAGACTCTCATGGTGGGGTACGCAACGGGGTTGTAGTTAATCTTGATGCGGCGACAGAAGCAATTAAAAGGGCCCGAGAAGAAGCTGAGCTCATGGCTGGGGTGGAAATCGCCTCAGCCTATGTGGGCCTTTCAGGTTCTCATATCAAAAGCTTTAATAGCCGTGGAGTCGTGGCCGTTTCTGGTAAAAATCGGGAAATTACGCGTGAAGATATTCATCGGGTCATTGATCAATCCAAAGCAGTCTCTATTCCTCCAGATCGAGAAATAATTCACATCATTCCCCAGGAATTTGTCGTCGATGAGCAGGATGGAATTAAGGATCCTTTAGGCATGTGTGGGATCAAGCTAGAAGTGAATGTTCATATTGTAACTTCAGCGATTACTTCGGCCCAAAATTTAAGAGCTTGCTTTGAACGGGCTGATATAGAAATTGAAGAAATTGTCCTCAATCAAATTGCCACGGCTGCTAGTACCTTAACTCCCGATGAAATGGAACTTGGCGTTGGCCTTATTGATATTGGGGCGGGCACAACTGAAGTGGCCATCTTTGAAAGAGGCAGTCTTTGGTACACCTGCACTATTCCTCTCGGCGGCGACAATTTTACCAATGACATTGCTGTCGGACTCCGAACTCCCATTTCTGAAGCTGAAAAAATTAAGAAGAAATATGGCTGTGCTCTTAGTTCTAGCTTTGATGAGGCTGAGACGTTCGAAGTTCCGAGTGTTGGGAAGGGTAAACGACCTCGAGTTCTCTCCCGCCAAATTCTGGCTGATATCATTCAACCGAGAGCTGAGGAGATTTTCCGCTTAGTGGATAGTGATATTAAAAGAATGGGTTTTGAGAAATCTTTAAATTCAGGTTTAGTACTTACTGGGGGTACAGCTCTGCTTGAAGGAATCGAGGAGATTGCTGAAGAAATTTTTGATTTACCGGTGAGGCGAGGTGAGCCAACGAACGTTGGCGGACTTGTCGATCGGGTGAGCACCCCTGATTTCGCCACCTCTGTCGGTCTGATTCTTTATGGCTTCAATAAATGGCGAGAAAGGGGTATAACCCGAGAAAGGAAAAAGGGTTTGTTGGCTAAATTATTTGATTGGCTCAAAGAATAAAGGAGGTAGAACATGACCGAAGATAGATCAAATCGGTTGAAATTTCATCTAATCGAAGAAAGTCCGGGGGCCAAGATCAAGGTGATTGGTATTGGTGGCGGTGGCGGTAATGCCATCAATCGCATGATTGAAGCCAATATAGAAGGGGTTGAATTCATTGCGGTCAATACTGATCTCCAGGCTTTGCAAACCAATCTAGCCCCCATAAAAATTCAAATTGGAGCCCAACTGACTAAAGGACTTGGCTCTGGCGGGAATCCTGAAATTGGCCGTCAAGCGGCCCTAGATGACCGAGAAAAGCTTCAGCAGATTTTTATGGGTGCGGACATGGTTTTCCTAACAGCCGGACTGGGTGGTGGCACCGGAACTGGAGCTACTCCTATTCTAGCTAGTTTAGCTGCAGAAATGGATATTTTGGTCATCGCTATTGTCACCCTGCCCTTTGCCTTTGAAGGAAAAGTTCGGGCTCGTCAGGCCGAGGAAGGTTTAAAAGAACTCAAATCGACGGTGGCTACGGTCATTTCTATTCCCAATGAGCGACTTCTCGAAACCGTTAATCTCGACACCTCTATTCAAGATGCTTTTCGAATGGCCGATGATGTTCTTCGCCAAGCGGTTCAGGGAATTTCAGATTTGATCACAAAACCAGGCTTAATCAATCTTGATTTTGCTGATGTTAAATCAATTATGAAAGGCATGGGCATGGCCTTTATGGGAACTGGCCTCGCTTCTGGGGAAAACCGAGCTGTCGAAGCAGCCCAAAAAGCTATTTCTAGTCCCCTACTAGTAGATACCTCCATTAAAGGAGCTCGAGGTGTTCTTATTAATATTACAGGTGGAAAAGATCTGACATTACATGAAGTTTGGAAAGCTTCAAAGCTTATTAATGATTTAGCTCATCCTGAAGCTAATATTATTTTCGGCACGGTTATTGATCCGAATCTTAAAGATATGGTAAAAGTGACGGTGATTGCCACAGGTTTTGAGCCCGTAGTTCAACCTACTTATGAGCAGAAATTTGACCGTCCCTCTGTCCAGAAAACACCCCCGCCTTTCCCGGTCTTTACTGAAACGCCCCCTTATTTATTTGAGCCTAAAGAAAAGGAGGAAATGATTTGGAACCAGACCACTAGTTCCAGACCCTGGGATATTTTTAAAACACCAGCTTATCGCCGAAGGCCAACTCCGAGTAAACTAGTCCCTTCTGGAAATAAGCCTTCTCCTCTCAAGAAAAACCATGGAATTAGCTGATTTAATTATTCGGCGTCTTAATCAGCTTGTGACCTGTTCAGGTCCAGTCCCAAAGAGAAAAGAGGCTTTAAAAGAAATCGGTTTAATTGAAGAGGCGGCTATTGCCTCCTATAAAGGAAAAATCATTTATGTAGGCAATGATAAAGATTTAGAAAAAAATATTAAACTAACTCCTGAAACCATAATTCTTGAGGCCGAAGGACTTGTCGGCTTTCCCGGTTTTATCGATCCTCATACTCACCTTCCCTTTGCTGGAACAAGAGAAAAGGAATTTGTCCTTCGGATAAAGGGAGCTTCATACCAAGAGCTAGCGTCTCAAGGGTTGGGCATTCAAACCACAGTCCGAGCTACCCGAGAAATAACTAAGGAAAAACTGATTGAACTCTGCCTTGAACGTCTCGACACCATGCTTCGTCATGGAACTACCACGGTCGAAGCTAAAAGTGGCTATGGCCTTGACTGGGAGACAGAAATAAAACAACTTGAAGTCCTTAATGAAGTCAATCAAATTCACCCTATAGAAATTGTTCCAACTTATCTTGGGGCTCATGAAGTCCCACCTGAATACCGCCATGATAAATCAAAATATCTTGAGCTTTTAATTAAAAATATTATGCCCGAAATAAGACGAAGAAAGCTGGCAGAATTTATTGACATTTTCTGTGAAGAAGGTGTTTATTCCTTGGAAGAAACTAAAAAGCTAGCTCAAGAGGCCAAAAAAATGGGATTTAAAATTAGGCTCCACGCCGATGAATTTTCCCCTTTGGGTGGGGCTGAGTTAGCCGCTGAACTTGAAGCTTCATCGGCCGACCATCTAATTAACGTTAGTGATAATGGAATTGAAGCTTTAGCCTCAAGTTCAACAGTGGCTATTCTTTTACCCATGGTCCCTCTATTTTTACGTCTAGAGAAGTGGCCACCAGCTCGACGCCTAATTGAAGCTGGAGCCACTGTTGCTCTCGCCACCGATTTTAATCCTGGAAGTTCCATGACCGAATGTATGCCCCTTGTGATTCAGCTGGCTGTTTTTCTTCTAAATTTTCAGATCGAAGAAGCTTTGCAAGCAGCCACGATAAATGCGGCCTTTTCCTTAGGACGGGACCGATGGGTTGGAAGTCTCGAAGTGGGGAAAAATATGGATCTTGTTCTTTGTTCAATGCCCAACTATCTCCATCTTGTTTACCATCCTGGCCCTAATCTTGTCCGTCATGTCTTTAAAAAAGGAAATTGGGTCGTTCAAGATGGTCAAATATGCCGAACCTAGCCACTTTTTAAGCAATCTCTTCTGCCTTCACCGATTATTAGATATGACGCAAATTGACAAATTATTAGGAATTTGGCTCAACGATTAGGGGTAATTTGGCGAAGATGACTTTTTCTATATCCGTAAGCAAAATAAATTATTAACCCAAGAGCCATCCAGCCGAGTAATCTTAGCCAAGTATCTAGAGGAAGTCCTGACATTAGATAAAGGCAGAAAATTATCCCCAGGAGGGGAATAACAGGAACTCCGGGAGTTTTAAAGGGTCGCTTTATTTCCGGATGAGTATAACGAAGGACAAGAACAGCGCCACAAACAATAACAAAGGCTAAAAGGGTGCCAATGCTAACTAATTCACCCACTATCCCAATTGGAAGAAGAGAAGCAGCTATGGCAACCAGAGTTCCAGTGGCTATAGTGGTTATATAGGGGGTCCTAAAACGGGGATGAACTTTGCCGGCAACTGCTGGCAATAAACCATCCCTAGCCATAGTAAAGAAGATCCGTGGTTGTCCCATAAGCTGAACAATCATTACTGAAATCAAACCAACAATGGCTCCAATTTTAATAAAAGGCGAAAGCCAATAAAGTTTCATGGCATCGATGGCCACAGCCACAGGGGCCGGAACATTAAGTTGGCTATAATGAACTACTCCAGTCAGAACAAGGGAAAAGGCAATATAAATCAAAGTGCAGATACCTAAACTTCCCAAAATCCCAATGGGCATATCTCGTTGGGGGTTACGAGCTTCCTGAGCCACTGTCGAAACCGCATCAAAACCAAGATAGGCAAAAAACATAACCCCGGCACCTCGAAGGATACCACTCAAACCAAAAAAACCAAATTCACCCTGATTAGGCGGGATAAAAGGCTTCCAAAGAGAAGGCTTAATAAAAAATAAACCGGCTCCAATAAAAATTAAAATTATAGAAATTTTCAAAAAAACAATTGCTGTATTCACGGCCGCTGATTCCTTTATGCCTTTGACCAAAAGGGCAGTTAAAACGGCAATTATTAAAAAGGCCGGCAAATTAATAATCGCTCCTGTGGTTTGCCAAGTATGGGTTTGAGGATCAAAAGTCAGAGGAGAATTGGCTAAAGCAGCAGGAAAATTGATTCCTAAATCCTTTAGAAAACTGACAAGATAGCCAGACCAGCCGATGGCTACGGCGGTGGCTCCCAAGGAATATTCGAGAATTAAGTCCCAGCCTATAATCCAGGCGAAAAGTTCTCCCAGAGTCGCGTACGCATACGTATAGGCACTTCCGGCAATAGGAATCATGGCTGCAAATTCAGCATAACAAAGACCAGCAAAGGCACAAGCAGCGCCCGCTAAAATAAAAGAAAGGGTAATGGCCGGCCCAGCATATTGAGCGGCGGCATGACCTGTAATTACAAATATTCCCGCCCCGACAATCGCTCCAATTCCAAGAAAGATCAGCTGCCAAGGACCAAGAACTCGTCTCAATCCCGAAGCTTCGCCCCTAGCTTCGGCTTCTAAAGCCTCTAGGCTCTTTTTGGCCAAAAGGTGAGACATCATTCTTCCGCCTCCAGATGTTCCATTTTATTTCCCTTTCTATAATTATTTTTTCGAGCTTTTAAACGGCGAGAATTCTACCAGATTAGAAAGTAAATAGCTAGACCAACCGATCAAGAGCCCGATATTGAATGGCTTCGGCTAAATGGCTCAACTTAATTTTTTCTTCTCCAGCTAAATCGGCAATAGTTCGGCTGACTTTAAGAATTCTTTCTAAAGCCCGAGCGCTAAAATTAAATTTTTTCATAGCGGCCTCAAGAAGACGCTCCCCCTCTTCCTCTAACTCACAAAAACGCCTAACTTCCTTAGTTCTCATTTGGGCATTGGCATAAATCGGTAATCCCCGAAAACGTTGAAGTTGACGTTCCCTGGCTTTTATCACCCGACCTCTTATTTGAGCTGAACTTTCAGCCGGGACTTTGCCCAGATATTCACTTATTTTAACAGCCGGGACTTCAATCTGAATATCAATTCTATCCAGAAGAGGAGTTGAAAGGCGGGAATAATAGCGACGCTTTTCCGTTTCAGGGCAATCTTCGCCTGAAAAAGCATGATAAAAAATAAAACTACAAGGATTCATAGCCGCAACTAACATAAAAGAACAAGGAAAGGTTAAACTCATAGAAGCTCTTGAAATCACTACCTGACCATCTTCCAATGGTTGGCGCAGATCTTCTAAAACTTTTCGCCGGAATTCAGGCAGTTCATCAAGAAAAAGGACGCCGTGATGGGCTAAACTTATTTCTCCTGGTTTAGGAATAAGTCCCCCACCTATGAGGCCTGCATCAGTAATAGTGTGATGGGGAGCTCGAAAAGGACGATTACAAATAGCCGCTCGACCTCGGAGTAAGCCAGCCGCACTATAAATTTTGGTCACCTCAAGAATTTCTTGCCAGCTCATTGGAGGAAGAATTGAGGGTAGCCGTCGGGCTAGCATAGTTTTACCTGCTCCAGGAGGACCTATCATGAGAACATTATGAGCCCCAGCAGCCGCCACCTCTAAGGCTCGTTTCACTTGAAATTGCCCCTTGACCTCACTGAAATCGCCATCCTCCATCGCCTGATCAAGAATTGATTTTAAATCAATTTGACAAGGCTTGAAGGCTTCAGGCTGCCTTAAAAAATCTATCACTTCACGGAGGCTTTCAAAACTATAAACCTCAAGCTCTTCAACCAAGGCCGCTTCTTGACCATTTTCGGTCGGCACGACTAACGCATCCAAGTTCATTTTTTTAGCCAATAAAGAAACAATTAAGGCCCCTTTAACGGGCTTGAGCCGCCCATCTAGCGCCAGTTCAGCTAAGAAAAGCTTCTTATCCAAAGCAACCGACGGAATTATATTCAAATAGGCTAAAAGACCAAGAGCAATCGGCAAATCAAAGGAAGAGCCCTCCTTACGGCGGTCGGCTGGGGCTAAGTTGACCACAATTCGACGTCTAGGAAATTCATACCCACAATTTTTTAAGGCCGACCTAATGCGCTGTTCACTCTCTCTTATGGTAGTATCAGGTAAGCCAACAATAATAAAATTAGGCAAACCCTGGGTGACATCAATTTCTACTTCCACTGGAAAAGCCTCAATTCCTTGAAGAGCAGCGCTCCAAATTCTAAAAAACATCGCCGTTCTTTTAGGTTATTCTCTGATAATTAACGATAGGCTAGATGACCTTGCTCAAAAAATTTTTAGAGGAATTTTCCATTTGGCTTGGCCTTAAGTCAACTTAAAAATAATTAGACAAAACTAAAAGGCATTTGATTAAGAAAAAGAAAGGCGATTGATTAATTAGCTTTTCTTACCGAGAAATTCGCGAGCTAGTCTTTCGAGCTCTTGCTCAATTTCTTCATGGGTTTTGACCCGGCGTTTTTTCTCTTCAGACGGTGAGGGAGTTGGCTCAGCTATTCTTTCTTCAAGGCGAGGGGTTTGAATCTTTCCATAAATTTCTCTGGCAATGGCCTTCTCTTCTTCCTCCTTTTCTCCTGGAATAATTTCCTCTTTTTTGAAGACAGCTTCTTTGACCCTGGGAACAGTTAATTTGGCAATCTCATGGAGAGTCTCAAAAACACCCCAGCCATTAATAGCCGATGATTCAATATATGGACAACCATGGGGATTAAGAAGGTTGTTAAAGGTTTCTACCGGAATCAAATTTTCAAGATCACGCTTATTATATTGAAAAACTAAGGGCATTTGATTGAGATCCATATCATTTTCCAATAGATTCTTTCTTAAACTATCAAAGCTTTCCAAATTGGCGTCAAGAAGGGGAACTTGCGAGTCAGCTACAAAGACAATACCATCTGCCCTCTTTAAAACCGATTTTCGACTGGCTTCATAGAAAACTTGACCAGGAACAGTTAGCAATTGAAAATGAACTTTATAATCACCAATCAAACCTGCCTTAATTGGCAGTAAATCAAAAAAAATTGTTCTTTCAGTATCGGTTTCAAGACAGATAAGATCACCTCGATAAGCTGGATCAAGTTTATAATAAATATATCTTAAATTAGTGGTTTTGCCACTGAGACCTGGACCATAATAAACAATTTTTATGGCCAGATTTTTGGTAACATAATTAATATAAGCCATTTATCAAGGTTTACCCACTTTTCATTTTTAATTTTTATCATATTTTTTTAGACTATGTCAAAATTTAGTTCCACCTTTTAATTTATGCTTTTATTAAGCTTACTCTATCTTTTCAAATATTCGAGCGCTCGAAAATATTTAGCCAAAACAACTGGCCAAGAATACTTTGCCTCGACATACCGACGACCATTTTCGGCCAAACTAGCCCGCAGACGATCATCTCGAAGGAGCAAACTTAAAGTCCAAGCAAATTCATTGGCATTAGAATAATAGAGACCACATTGACCCTCAAGACAATGACGCCGCAGTGGTTCCGCTGCCTCTTGAACAAGGATAGGCGTTTTAACAGCCAAAGACTCAAGGGCAGCCATACAGAGACTTTCAAAATGAGATGGATGAACAGTGACAGCTGCTTCAGCCATGGCCATATTTTTAACCTCGGGGGAAACAAAACCCAGATAGATAATTCGAGGATTGTTCGGCAGGGGCATGAGAAGATGACCAATCAAAACTAGCTGAACGTTTGGTTCTTCCTTTGAAAATTCAAGAAAATAATCAAAAAGCTCCTGGCAACCCTTGCCTGGTTCAATTCGACCGGCATAAAGGATATAAGGTTTGATCAGGCCATAACGGGATAAAAAAGAAGTCGAAGCTTTAATCACCGGGATGTCCACGCCGACACCCACGATATCCTGATAAGTTCCTTCAAGACCGAAAAGACGAGTAAGCATTTCCTTTTCAGCTTGAGTATTGAAGAGAAAAGCTTCGGCCGAGGCAAAAACTCTTTTCATAATATTCAAATAAAGGGCAGGTTCATCATGAGCAGTGGGCACAAGTATCTTTCCTTTTCTAACAAGCTGAAGACCATAATGGGTTGGGTAATATAAATATGTGAAAAAAATAAAAACCTCAAAGTCATTCTGGGCCTTTTCTAAAGCTTCAAGCAAAGAAGGAACCCATGGGCCCTGCTTTTCAATCCAAAGAACCTCATCAGCTTCACTATGAGGATGGGAAAAAAGCCAATCTGAATATTCGTTAAAATCTTTGATGTCTCTTTCTTTTTCTACTGGAAAACGTTTGACAATTACACCGTTAAGGACACTCTCCCCAGGAGGAAATTCATTTTTCCAAGTGATATAATCCCGAGCAGTGGTCGTAAAAACAGTAACCTCATGACCGGCTTGAAAAAGGCGTTCTGCTATCAATCGGCAGTGGAGTTCAGAACCACCCATTACTTCCTTACCATAGCGTTGGACAACAAAAGCTATTTTCATTTTACTTTTATTTGCTCCCTAAATTTTCCAGGAGAGAAAGCAAATAATTTTCTCGGGGAAAGGAGCGGAATCGGGCAAGCCTCTCTCTTTGGCCTTGGATAATTTTCTGACGAAGATTATCATTTTGTTTTAAAAAGTAGATGAGCTCAGCTATTTCGGCCACTTTTTTCTCTTTTAGAAGAATCCCTGCTCCATCCAAAGTCGAGGGCACAGCGCCAGCGGCATAGGCAATAACCGGCACATCATAGATCATACTTTCAATAAGAGGCAGACAAAAACCTTCATGTTCACTTAAAGAAACAAAAACATCCGCTAATTGGTAATAAGCATAAAGATCTTCGTCGGGCACATGACCAGTAAATAGAACTTCTTCAGGTTGAAGATAGAAATCGTCAATCAGTCTAACCAAACTTTCATAATATTTAGGCAAAGAGGTGGTTTTTCCAACAACAATCAACCGGACAAGAGGGGAAATATATTTTTTGTAATAAAAAGTAACTTTAATTAAATCTTCAATTTTTTTATTGGGAACAATCCGTCCGACAAAAAGAAGATTTGTCCGTCCATCCCGATAGACTTTCAGGAGAAAAGGATTGGCTCGTCGACTATAGCGATCAAAATCAATAAAAAGGGGAAGAACGGCTGTCCGCCGAAAACCAGCGGTTTCAAGTTCTAGCCGATTATATTCCGAATCAGCTAACCCAAGATCAACGAAAGGAGCTAATTGGCGCAACTCCTTCTTACCTAAGGAAGCGAGTCGGACCATTTCCTGGCTGAAACCAATAAAAAACTCAGGGGAAGTAACATTATGATGAATGATTACTCTCTTGGAAGGTACTTTCATCAATTCATAGGAAAGAGGCGAAGGCAAGGCAAAATGAAGAATAACTATATCTTCTGGACCGCCAGATTGAAATTCTTTGAATAGTCGGCTCTCCTCTTCAAGTCCTTCATCTCGGTCAAGACAATAAATCTCGGACAAAAATCCTTGATTACGAAAAAAATGGCGAAGATGGCGGGCCTCATGGCCAATGGCGTCACCTCGATGAAAAGCCGGAACCCATTGATCAATTCTTCTTTTCATTCTTTGATAACCTGGTCAAGGTAATATAAAAGAAGTGAACCTATTCTTTCTGGTTGGTATTTCTGAAGAGCTTGTTTTTGGCCTTTAATTATTCGAGCTCGAAATTCTTTATCCTTAATTATTCGATCAATTAGAGCAGCAATTCCTAAGTAATTCTTTTCTTTAAGAAGGATGCCTCCTCCATTTAGGGTTTCCTCTACTGCTCCCGCCTTATAAGCGATAACTGGCACATCTTGAATAAAGGCCTCAATTAAGGGAACGCCAAAACCTTCGTGTTCACTCATACTTAGAAAAACATCGGCTACTTCGTAGCAGGCTCTTAATGCCGGAAAGGGAAGATGGCCCGTGAAATAAATATCCTGAAGCTTTAATCGGTCGATGAGATCAAAAAGAGCGGCTAAATAGCGTTCCAAACCCCGATGATCACCCGCCAGAATTAACTGGGATTTCGGTTCAAAATAACGGCGATAAAAAGCATAAACTTTAATAATATCTTCATATTTTTTATTCGGAATTAACCGGCCAACGAAAAGAATAGTTTTACGACCATTATTATAAATTTTTTTGGTAATAGGATCAGGTGAAGTTTTAAATTTTTGGAAATTTATCAAAATAGGCAAAACCCCCGTCCGCCGATAGCCAAAAGCTTCGAGCTCCTTTCGGTTAAATTCTGAGTCGCCTAAAACTAAATCGACTTTATCAATAAAAAGTTTAATTTCTAAACGACCTTTATAGCACTCTCGGGCCAAAATCCGGTGATAATCAATAAAATATTCATGAGGCGTTATATTATGATAAATCATTATTTTTTTATCAGGTAAACGAAAAAAAAGGCGGGAAACTGGAGAGCCAATGGAGAAATGGAAAATGGCCACATTATTCTTGGAACTATATTTTGTGTATTCCCGGTAATCATGGGCCAATCCAGCCAGACGGGGATCACAAAAGCGAGTAAAAATTTCGGAGCGGAATCCTTTTTCTCTCAAAACTCGCTGAATTTCTAATATTTCGTCAGAAATAGCATCACCATAGGTTAAAGAGGTCGCCAGCTGATGAACCTCCATTAGGTTCTTCTTGCCTCCTCTATTTTCTCAACAATTTTAAGATATTTATTTTCAATAACTTCCCAGAGATAATTCTCTCTGAAATATTCATGGCCTTTAAGGCCGAGAAGTTCTCTCAGTTTGGCATCAGATAAAAGTAGGTTTAGCGCTTCTTTAAATTCATCATAATTTTCATAATAAAGGCCACCGTTGGCTCGCAAGCATTGACCTTTAAGGCTGTCTC